>JAGNMT010000354.1 GCA_017991025.1 Verrucomicrobiales bacterium | reverse complement strand
AGGAGAGCTGCTCGACGTAGGTGATGGGATTCGACACGCCGCCCGACCAAAGGATCTGGGTGATGCGGTCGAGTTTTTGGCGGAGATCGGGGGACATTTAAACGAGTGAAAGGTGGGAAGGTGAAAGTAAAAGGTGTTCTGAAGGAATAGCTGTGGCGAAGGAGCGAGTTTATCGATGCAAATTCGCTGAAACCGACATTCTTGAAACGAGCGTCTTTGCGTCTTCGAGGAAGGGGAAGGCCAATTCCGCCATGTAGGCTGGATGCGGCAGATCTTCCTCTCCGAGGCTCTTCTCCGCGAGGTGCTTCGAAGTAGCATGGAGTTTGCCTAGCAGGCGCTTCCCTTTTTCGATCCATTCATCGAGGGTTTGATTTTGGAATCGCCTCGTCTCGCTTCTCGTTTCCGCGATCTCAATGAACATTCTGTGGGCGAGCCAGTCGCGAAACTTGATGAAATCCTCGATTTCGGTAGCGAGGTCGTGTTCACCTGAAATGCCGACTTCGGAAAGTGCCGCTTGGAGTTTTCGTAGGGCCGGAGTCCTCGCCTTCGCCAAACCCAGGAGCGAATTGTCTGGAGTTGGATCCGTTTTCGAAGTGGTCATTCCCGTCAGGTTCAGTATCTGGCAGAGCATTGTCAAATCGTACTCAAAACGTTGAGTGATGACCAAGGCAAATCCGGCTTTTCGAAGGATGTCTTCGGGAGATGGGTGTTCTGAAGTCATGGGCTCTGCTATGCGGATTTGGAATGAACGGGAAAGACGGAGTCGTTCAGTTCTTCGATGACGTTTTTTAGTCCGGCTTCGCCGAAGAGTTCGACACCGACACCCGCGGCATTAACGATGGAGAGCGGGGGACGGAAAAGGTCGTCTAGAGCCACGGAACCCCGGACGACGCCGCGATTTTTGAGTCCGGTGAGGTAGGAGGCTTGGGTGGGAGAGAAGTCCTTTGAGACGAGCCAGGCGCGGAAATTCTCCTCAAGTTGCTCTTCGCGGGTCTTGCTCTTGATTAGGCCGAGCGCCTCGCGGATGAAGTCGATGATGGTCCCCTCATGCTCATAGGCGAGGCGGAGATTCTCTTCGTTGAAGTAGTGCGAGGGGCGATTCAGATTGTCGGTGAGACGTGTTTCCTCATCTTCGGTGAGTGCGGCCCCGTCGCGGATCTTTTGCAAGATGGTGTCGTCGGCGATCTGGGCTCTGACGATGTCCTCCCATTCGGAAACGTAGTCCTTCTTGTCGAAACGTTCTCCGTCGGGACCGACTTCGACGTAATGAACTGCATGCAGCCAGCGATCTTCGAGGGCGAGTTCCGCGAGATTGGCGGGCACGGTCGTGGAGCGTGACTTTCCACCTCCCGTGCCGACGGTGCCGCCGTCGTTGATATCGGCGTCCTCGTGCAGCTCTTTGTTGCGGAAGAAATCGTAGATGACAAACTCCCGTTTCCCGATGCGTGGTGCCGTCCGCGTGCCGCGGCCGCGAATTTGCTCGTAGAGAATGCGGCTGCCGATGCGGCGGCAGAGAACGATGTGGAGGACCTCGGGGGCGTCAAAGCCGGTCGTGAGCATGTCGACGCTGACGGCGACCTTTGGGAAGGCTTCGCGTTTGAATTTGCGGATGAGCACGTCGGCATCACGGACGTCGGAGGTGATGACTTCGGCGTAGGCACCCTTCGCTTCAGGATGAAGTTCGTTCAGGTAACGGGCAAGACGGGCGGCGTGGTGTTTTGAAATGGCGAAGACGATGGCCTTGCCGGGCATCGCGCCTTCGGGGAGTCCGGGCGCGGAATCGAGTGCGTTCTTGTGCGCCAGTTCGTCGAACTTGGCCATCATCTTGCGATTGGTGTCCTCGTTCGTCCATTTGCGCTCGAATTCGGCGGGATCGTAGAAGGTCTCGTCCTTCTCCACGCCCTCGCCGATGAACTCGGTGCAGCCCTCGGCGAACCGCCATCCGCAAAGGAAGTCATTATTGATGGCTTCGTCGATGGGGTAGGAGAAATCGGGCTTCCGGTCCTTACAGTGGTAGAAGCGATAGGTGTTCCGATCAATGAAGGCAGCCGGAGTTGCGGTGAGACCTAGGTGAAACGCGTCAAAGTGGGTCAACGCGATCTGCCAGGAGCCGTAAATGGAGCGATGAGATTCATCGACGACAACGGAGTCGAAAAAGCCGGAGGTGAAGCTCTCGTACTGGCTGATCATCGTCTGGAGCAGGCAGACGGTGATCTCGATTCCGGGTTGCGGTTTCATGCCGGCCTTGAGCCAGTAGCTGCTTTGGGCGGGGAGGAGATCCTGGATCGCATCAAGGGCCTGCTTGGCGAGTTCTTCACGGTCCACGAGGATGAGGACGCGCTTCCACCGGTCGGCCTCGAACATGCGTTTGATGTGGAGGCAGGTCAGATCGGTCTTGCCGGTCCCGGTGGGAAGCTCAAGGAGGAATCGCCGTTTTCCAATCTCCAGCGCATGATCGAGCGCCCGCATCGCGTCCTGCTGGTAGGGGCGCAGCTTTCGCGAGTCGCCGCTTCTGAGATAATGGTTGGGAATCTCGACAGTGGCGAGAGGCTTCTCGTTTTCCCGAATATTGAGAATTCGGAGGAGATCGTCCTTAGAGTAGAAGGAATTGACGATGCGCGCATCACCCTTCTTCCAATCCCAGAAATAGGTGACTTCGCCGTTGGAAAGAAAAATGAAGGGTGCGTCGAGAGTTTTGGCGTAGGGAAGCGTCTGCTGCTTGGCGGAGTAGGGGTCGAGGGCGTCCCGTTTGGCCTCGATCACGGCGAGGGGACGACCTCGCTGATCAAGGAGTACGTAATCCGAGCGAACGATGATCGGCGAGACGTCTTCGTGTCTCACAATTGGGACACGCTCCTCAAGCAGCACCTGTGATCGATCTGCTACGTTCCAGCCTGCGTCGCCGAGCATTCGGTCGATGACGACGCGGGCTTGGGCTTCATTGTGGTAGAGGGCGGACATAGGAAACTACTGGCTGTATCTTGGCACAGCGCATCGGGGATTGCGAATCGGATGATTGCATATAACTTTACTGTAGAGTTATGTTAAATCGGCTTTTATCTGAAGGGGGGATTTCATTGGATCGCCTCGGTTCGTTTCACGAAGTGGCGGAGAGTGGTAGCATTACGGCGGCAGCTAATGGCAGCCCTTCCCGCCAGAGTCTCCTCAGTCGGCAGATCTCGGATTTGGAAAGTTTCTTCGGGGTATCCCTTTTACGGCGAGAGTCCAGACCCCATCGCCTGACCTCCGAGGGCGAAGAATTGGCACGATTGTGCCGTGAGTTCTTCGTTGGGATCGAAGAATGCTCAACCCAATGGAAGACTGGTGAGACGGTAGTTTCAATCGTTTCGGGTGAGAGTCTCTTGCAGTGGATTGTGCTACCTTTGGTTCGGAGCCGTCCTATGTTCCGAAAGCAAAAGATTCGTCTTTCTCTTCGAAACCAGCGAACCGGAGACGCGGTGCAGTCGGTCATTGATGGCAAGGCGGATCTCGCTCTTGTTCGTAAGGATGCCGTTCCGGACGGATTAAAGCACGAGGGGGAGTTCGCACTTCGATATCGGCTTATTGTTCCGGAAGCGATGGCTGCTAAGGTAAACGCGAAAAGGGGGATCGAAATACTGGCAGGTCTGCCACTTGTCTTGTTGGAGGGTGACGGAGATTTGTCGCGAGCTATCAAAGAAGAATGTGGGATTCAGAATATCAGGTTGGACGTGCGGCTCGAGTGCAGCTCATTCCCGCAAATCGCCGAAGCGATCCAGACAATGGACCTCGCCGGATTCCTCCCACGATTCGCCCCGCCGATCAAGCGCACGGTTGCATATGATATCCCCGAGATGAATCGGCTCAGTCGCATCCTTACCCTTGCTTGGTCTCCGCGACGGGAAAGAATGAAGCCTTCACTCTTGCGGGTGGTAGAAGAACTTGTTTGATCACTTCATGATAGTCTTCCCGAATAAACTAGAGTCGGGGACTTCTGACCAGTCCAATCGCAGCACCCCCCCAACGAACATTCCCTCTACGACTTCCGCCGCATCCACCTCTGCCGGAATCAAAACGGGCCGGATCCCGGCGAGGGGCATCAAAACAAATGCCCGGCCGAACACCCCCGGGTGGGGCAGGATGAAGTCTTCTTCGCTGATCGTGACCTCGTCGCAGTAAAGCAAGTCGAGGTCGGCGGTTCGGGGAGCGTTGGGCACGTGAGTTCCCGGTTACTAATTCCCAAATTCCCGTGACGAGGATAATGCGTCGACTGCCTCAAAGTAAACACCCGCCCATCCGCTCACGGACCTGTTTCTCCCAATCCGGATTCGATTGTTTGAACGCCTGAGAGCTCCTTGTATTCGGCGGAAGAAATTTGTCCATTTTCGTCCTGGCCGATCGCGGGAAAGAGCCATTCAAAACCACGTTTGGCCCGGTTCCATTCCTCCAAAAATCGTAAGAAACAGGTTATCTGTCGAGCGTTACTGCACGGGTAGTTGCCTCGTCACTCTGACCAGAAGAGTCCGGTGGAAGCCAGTTAGCCTGTCGCTGTGGATATCGGGCCAACGTTTCAGGAACCTCAGCCCGATCCGGGAGCGCGGCCTCGATGGGAGAATAAAGTTTCAAATCAGGGAATTCAATCCACTCAAAGCGGGATCGGGCCTGTCCATTGCCGGCTTGTTCTCAGCTTTCGGTCTACAGGTCGAGAGCATACCGGAGAGCCTCCCTGACACGCTCGAATGGTTCGCCATAGATCGTCCCAATCGGTCCTTGCATCTCGTGATGTTGAATCGCCTGGAGGCCCTGAACGTTCGCATAGCT
>JAGNMT010000019.1 GCA_017991025.1 Verrucomicrobiales bacterium | reverse complement strand
TCGTGCCGCGGCGGGAAGGCTGAAGCATTTCCTTCCTTCAGGAGCAGCTCCTGAAGAAATCGGGGATGATGGGAACTGGTACGCGAAGAGGGATTTGAACCCCCGACCGCCTCGGTGTAAACGAGATGCTCTACCGCTGAGCTATTCGCGCAAATTTCTGGTTTCCAATCAGTTATAAAAACATTGTAACTCCTGTAAGAGCCCGTCAAATACTGATCTTTTACACCATAAATTCCCAAATGGGAGCATGTAAGACCAGATCGGACAGATTCCTGAAGGTGTCCCCGTGCCTTTACAGATACGGAAGCAGTGGAAACTACTTCGCCTTCTTCCGATATCAAGGGAAACTCTCGAAACATAAACTTGAAGCGAACACGCCGTCTCATGCAAAGAGAGAACTGACGGCGGCACGGAAAAGTTTCACTGAGGGCAGAGTATCAAACGGCGAAGGCGACGAATTTCCTTGTCTGGATACGATGTCGCGGCTTCTATTTCCTCCATGCCTCGTCCCCCACTTGCTCCGGCACCCGTTCCGATCCGATCGTCGAGCGGTGCTGCAATCACGAGTATGATTCTCGGGATTCTCTCCCTGGTTTCCTGCCTTGCACCCCTCGGCATTCCGGCGGTGATTTTTGGTCATGTCGGACGCTCGAGAATCAGGAAATCATTAGGCACGATCACTGGAGGCGGCATGGCCATCGCCGGCCTTGTCACGGGATACATCGGCACCTTGATGACACTCGGATTCGCGGGCCTGATGATTTATGGAATGCTGGAGGATACCAAAGTCACTGGGAAACCGGAAGACCTTTTTCCGCTTCCGGAGTCGGGCAGGATCACCCTTCCGGATCTGGTGGGAGGAGAACTCATGGAAGGAACCCGGGTAAAGATTTATGAGGCATCCGCATCGGGGGGGGCACCCGGAGGAGGAACCCGTTTTCGCATCCTCGTCCCCGTCGGCGAACATGCCGCAGGTGCACTTCCCTGCGTCCTCGTGGCTCCCGCAGGATCCGACTTGCTGAGCGGCATGGATCTCGACGAAGGGGATTATTTCGACGAGACACTCCCCTACGCCGAGGCGGGGATGGTGGTCGTCTCCTTTTCCATCGACGGCCCCGGGGGCGAAAATGAATCCGAGGCATATCAGGACTTTCGTCATGCGGGAGCGGGAGTCGCCAATGGATGGTATGCCTATCAATTTGCATCGCAGAAACTGCCGTTCGTGAATCCTGACCGGATCTTCTCCGCCGGACACAGTTCGGCTGGGACGCTCTCCCTTCTTCTCGCCGCCCACCTGCCCGGGTTGGCGGGATCGGTGGCTTACGCACCCGCCTGCAATCTCACCACTCATTTCAAAGAAATACTGGATAATCCCTTCACCAGTTTCTCATACCCTCGCCTCGAAGTTTTTGTGAAAAGGGCCTCACCCCTGACCCATGCGGCGAAGACCAAGGTCCCGGTTTTTGTCTTCGGGGCGCGCGACGATGACAAGGTCACGAGCGATGAATGGCGGAACTACGCCCGTGCCGTCGAGGATGCCGGAGGAAACGCGGAGGTCAAGATGGTGCCGGAGGGGGGGCACTACCAGTCCATGATTGATGATGGGATCCCCGCCGGAATCGAATGGATCCGCGCGCGGCTTTGAGAATGGCCATGATTCATCGCAGACGAGCCTTGAAGGGCCTTGTGGCCCTTGCCGGAACCGGATTGATCCCGAACGAATCCATTTACCCGGCCACATCTCCCGGCGACTACGAAAACCCCTACGAGGGCGTCGACTGGGAAAGATGGGATATCCTTCACTCGATGTCCCACCAGCATCAGGGCCAGTCCGATGCCTCGCGTGACCTCTTCCTTGCGATGGGGTACGGCCACCTCGCCTTTAGTAACTATTATCCCTCGGAACCGACCTATCCGCTGCCGTCCTCCTGGCTCGGCGCTCACCCTGACATCATCACCGCACCGAATGCCGAGCAGCACTCCTTTCTCGATGCGGGCCTTCACTGCAATTCCCTCGGCAGCCTCCTCGCGACCGGATACGGAGCCACCGTGCCATCGGCCTTATTAAAGACTTCCCCGGTGACATATCGTTTTGAGGGGCTCCGAATCTTCTCTGAGAAGCGGCCATGGGAGGGTGTCTATCGACTCGATCTGCGGCTTGAGGCGAAGGCAGAGAATGCCGTCGCCACCCTGACTTTGGAGGGTGCAACGGAATGCGTCTTTCGCGAGGGATTTCCGGAGAAAGGCAGGATCGCGGGGCGGCCACTTCCGGCGGGTAGTCACACCCTGTATTTGCGGGTCGCCTCGGCTTCCTTCGAAATGACCCTGACATTCAGCCCGGCCCTCCTAACCATCACCCAACTGCGGCTCATGCAGGGATCAAACCGTCCCTGGCGCGAGGTATTTAGGGCGGCGCTCGACGGGGAGGAAGTCGAAGGGCGGCGGACCGGGGGCCTGCTTCTTCCCGACGGGGGGGGACTCACACTGAATCATCCCACGGGAAAGCGAGACGATTATCTGCCCATGCTCGATTTCGATCCGCGCGTCCTCGGCGTCGAGGTATGGAATCAGCTCACTTCGGGTTTCGGATCGGAGCGCGGTTTCTATGAAACGGGAGGGACTCCACCAGATCATTTCTACCGCCTATGGGACGAGATCCTCGCGACGGGGCGCCGCTGTTGGGGGTTTTTTGTGAAGGATCACAACACCTACGGTCGCGGGAGGAACATTCTCCTGGTTCCGCCGCTCGAGGGGCTCAACCCGGCGGACCGCGAGGTCGCCGCGCTGCGCGCTTACCGCCAGGGAACCTTCTTCGGTGCCGTTTCGGCCGTCGCCACAAACGACGAAGGCGAAGTCGTGGCACCCTACGATCACAGTGACTTTCGCTTTCGCCGGATCGTCCTCACGCGTGATGAAAGGGGCAGGGCCCGTTCCCTCGATCTCTCCGTCGGCGGTCAGGACGAATCGCGGCGTCCCCGAGTCCAGATCCGCATCGTCACCGAAGCGGGCGTCACCGCAGTGATCGATGGAAACGAGGGCGAATGGATCCTGCCCCGGGATGAGCGGGGGCAACCACTGCCGCAGTATCTCCGGGTCGAAGCCATTGCCTACCCTGACACACACGCCAAAGGCGAGCCGCTCAATGCCGAAACGATCCGCAATATGAGCGTCGCCGGGATCGCATGCCTGCACGACCGGCAGATCGAACGAGGCCGCACCTTTTTTGGCAATCCCGCGGAACTCCGTACGCCGATCCCCGTCGCCGATCTCATCTTTTCCCAGCCAATTCGACGGGTATGAAAGGGGGTGCAGCGCCCGTTTACGGAAGTTCGGCTCTTGCAAAGCACCGCTCCGTGGGAAACCCTGCCAGCATGCTGAAGATCAGATCCGCCCTGTTTCTCATCACTCTCTCGATTCCGGCCATTGCCTTCGCGGGGCTCATCCGTGTCGAGGTCAAAGAGCGCGCCCCTTTTGCTCAAGGAGCCTCCTTCGGGAGGAGCGGAGCTTATGAACTTATTAACGGCAGGCTTTTTTTTGAAGTCGATCCGAAAGACTCCGCCAATGCCCGCATCGCTGATCTCGCGCTAGCCCCGGTAAATGAAGAGGGGCTGGTCGAGTTCTGGTCCGATTTCACCCTGCTGGCCCCCCTGAATCCGGCGAAGGGAAACGGCAGCCTCCTCTACGACGTCCACAATCGCGGCAACAAGCTCGCTCTCTGGACTTTCAACGAGGGGACGCGCACCAACACCCCGTCAAAACTGGATCATGCCGGAAACGGATTTCTCATGCGCGAGGGGTACTCCGTGCTCTGGACCGGCTGGAGCGGCGAAGTGCAGGATGACGACACGGGAAGACTCCTCGCGGGGATTCCGGTGGCGATGAATGCGGACGGCTCGCCGGTGACGGGCCGCAACCATGTCGAGATCACGGTCGACGAGATGGTCTTCAGCCGGGATTTTTTCCAAAGTCCCTGGGGTATCTCCGCTGCCTATCCTGCCGACTCTCTCGACAATGCCGATGCAATCCTGACAAGGCGCGAGAGCCGCGAAACACCGGAGGAAGTGGTATCCCCATCGGATTGGGCCTTTGCCCGCTGGTCGGACGGAAGGGCGGAGCCGGATGCCACGAGTCTCTATGTGAAAGAGGGTTTCCGACCCGGCTGGATCTACGATCTCGTCTACACGGCACGTGATCCGAAAGTATCCGGCCTCGGTCTCGCGGGTTTGCGGGATACGATTTCTTTTCTGCGTTTTTCAGAAGCGGCGGATGACGGGACGAGGAATCCTCTTCACGGATTCCTTGAGCGTACGGTAATCTTCGGTGTGTCGCAGTCCGGCCGCTTCATTCATCATTTTCTCCACGAGGGATTTAATCTCGACACGGCCGGGCGAAAAGTCTTCGACGGTGCCCTCATCCACGTCGCGGGAGCGGGCAAAGGGTTGTTTAATCAGCGTTTCGGCATGGCCACGGTCTACGGCAATTACCGTGAGGGAAATCTTTCGCCGACGGATTTTTTCCCCTTTGCCCCGGTGAAGCAGGTCGATCCGCTCACGGGAGAATCGGGAGATTCCCTGACGCTACTTCGGGAGAAAAACGGCGTTCCAAAACTGTTTTTTGTGCAAAGCTCCACCGAATACTGGTCCCGCGCCGCGTCGCTTCTCCATACCGATGTGGAAGGTAAAAAAGATCTCGAAATCGACCCGGAGATGCGCCTGTTTCTGATCGCTGGGACCCAGCACCTCGACGGAAGCGACGACATCGAAGCGAAGGGCGTCACGCGGCATCCGCTGAATCCGGTGAAACATCGTGGTCCGGTTCTGAGGGCACTTCTCGTGGCGCTGGATCGCTGGATCGCCGACAAAGCCTACACTCCACCGGCAAGTCGATATCCTCGTCTCGACGATGGCACGCTCGTCGATCTCGAAACCTTTCGTGCTCAATTTCCCACGATCCCGGGCGTCTCCACGCCGTCGCAGCTTTATCGTCCTCTCCGTCTCGATTCCGGCCCGCGCTGGAAAAACGAGGGCATCGCCGATCTGGTGCCCCCGAAGGCGGGAGCTCCCTACGTCGCCCTGGTGCCGGCGGTCGATAAGGACGGCAATGAAAAGGCGGGAATACGGCTTCCCGAGATCGCAGTTCCGCTAGGCACGGCGACAGGATGGAATGTGCGGGATAAGGCTTTCGGAGCGGCTGGTGTTCTCGCGGGATTGCCTGGAGCCTGGTTTCCGTTTGCGAGGACGGCAGAGGAACGTGAGGCGTCGGGAGATCCGAGGCTTTCGATAGCGGAGCGATATCCGGATCACGGGACGTATCTGAAAATGGCGGCGGAGTCGGTATTGGATCTTCGTGAGGGCGGCTACCTGCTCGACGAGGACGTGACGCGGGCGCTGGAGAAAGCGGCCGCGGTGGCTGTCCCGTGATGCGGCACGGCTCAGATCAGGCATTTGTATCAATTGCCTATTTTTACTAATCTATCCGAATACGTTCAATGGACTTGTTCTCCTGAAGAGGAAGGCCGATCCGGAATTATACGGTAGGGACGAGACGCTTCACCACCGGGCTAATCGCGCATTTTCCGGCGGGGGCCCTGAAGTATAGCAACCGGAAGGGAGCCTGAATACGGTGCTTTTCCGACTCACCAGGGAAAATTCTTACGCCGTAGGCCGGAGGGGGCACCGCGAGACCCCTCTCCTTGTCAGAGACTCCTGAGCCCGCCCTGATCGGTGACCCTCAGGGTGATCGACACCCGTGCGCCCCCTTTCTCGGGATCGTTCGCAATTGCCACGCGGCCCCTGTGCAGATCGATGATCCGACTGACCACAGTGAGTCCGAGACCAGTGCCTATTCCGGTAGGCTTCGTGGTAAAGAACGGGTCAAACACCTTCGGCAGAGAAGCCGAATCAATACCTGGTCCGTTGTCAATAACATCGATCACCACGACATCATCCCCGTCGCGCAAATGATCCATCGTACGGGACCCTTCGTTCCGTAAAATATCATCAAGGACCACACGTTTGGCCCGGATCAGAATTCCCGGCTTCTCCACGCCCTCCGTGGACTGGATTGCATTCGTGATCAGATTCACAAGCACCTGCTCCAGTCGTCCCCGGTCAGCGAGCACGGGTGGCACCCCTTTCCCCACTTCGAGATCGACACGAACCGCACCGCGAGTCAGTTCGTGACGCATCATGAGGATGACGTCGTCGGCAAGTGCCCTGAAATCGACCGGGGCAAGATCGAGCCGGTTTTCCGCCGAAAAATTGACGAGGCCCCGGACAATACGATCCGCCCTCGTGATGGCCTGCGTCATTTCGACGAGAATCCTGGGGAGATGCGGATCGTTGGGATCAACTCCGCCCGAGAGGTAGTTCACCCCCAGCAGCAGCAGTGCAAGAGGGTTCTTAACCTCATGCGCTACCCCGGCCGCGAGGCGTCCTATCGATTCCATTTTCTCCGCCTGGATGAGCTGTTCCTGAGTGGTTTTCAACCGGTGGTTGATCTGCACCAATTCCTCCGCATAACGCCTCAGATCGTCCGCTGCCTTTTTCGAGGAAGTGATGTCGCGGGCCACCGCATAGATGAGCCCGTCGGCATTCGGAGCCGTGGCGTTCCACTGGATCCAGCGCACCCCTCCGTAATGGTCAAGGTAGCGATTTTCGAACATCACCGTCGGCAGGCCGGTATCAAGTCGCCGGATTTCGAGGATCGTCGACTCAACATCCTCGGGATGGACGAACTCGACGAAAGGTCGCGACACCAGTTCATCATGGGAATAACCCAGGATCCTCGCGAACGCCGGATTGATCCGTTTGAAAAAACCATCGGTGCCGGCGATGCAAAGCATATCGAGCGACAATTCAAAAAAAGGATCGGTCGGCGGCAGCGCGGCAGAGGTCTCCGCGCCCCCGTCCGATGGTCTTTTCTTTCCGGATCTTTTTGCCACAATTGAAATCGTGCCTTTGTCTAACGAAAATGTCCAGACCATTTCCGTTTTCGAGACGAAGAATGCGGGATCAGAGCCTGGCTCGATGTATCAGGAATGGGACTGCGGGAGGCAGCGAACTGGGATAGAAGGCACCCGCTAAAAAGCTACCTCAAACAGATTGCTGTAATCGTCAGTCCAAAGAATATCTGCGGTCGTTTCGCGATCCCATTCGGAGACGAAGTCAGAGCCTTCGAGCGCCGCGATAAAATCAACGTTTTTAGTGATAAGAACCCAGTCGGAGTAATAACTGTGGTAATCCGAAGCATCCGGGCTGTGATCGACCCTGAATGCGTTCCATCCAAATTCGGTAGCCAGGTTCCTAACTGGATCGGCCAGCTCAAGGTGAAGGTTCGTGATGTGGATCGCAAGAACCCCGTCGGGTTTGAGATGCCGGAAATAGAGCGCAAATGCCTCCCGGGTAAGCAGGTGAATCGGGATCGAATCCCCGCTGAAGGCGTCAACAAAAAGAGCATCAAACTGCTGTGGATTGCCTGCGGCAAGTTCCCGTTCCAGCGAGATACGAGCGTCGCCGAGGACGACTGAGGCTTCTCCTTTACAATCACCAAGATAAGTAAAATAGGTTCTTGCGAGCCCCTCGACCTGTGGATTGATCTCGTAAAATCGAAAGTGATCCCCCTTCTCAGCGTAGGTGGCGATGGTGCCAACCCCGAGCCCGATGGCCCCGACATGAAGAGGAGCGCGCGGCGTTTCTTTCCGCTCGGGAATCAATTCAAAGACCGCTCCGACTCCGCTCTTGAGACTGTAATAGGTCGTGGCGAGCCGGCGATAGGCATCGCCCTGATATTGCCGGCCATGGTTGATACGCCCGTGATAGAGCGATCGATATTCATCGTCCGTGCCGACGTTTTCCTCGGCAACTTGAAGCACACCGTAGAACCCCCGTGTCACGGCAACGGAATCCCTCCGACTGTCCTCCATATGGTGTCGTAGCGAAAAAATCATAGCCCCGATCACCCCGATCCAGAGCACCGCGCCGGTGAGGGCGAGCCAATGCGTCCGGTACGAATAAAACTTCCTTCCCAGCTGGATGCTTAACAGGAGCGCGAGAAGAACAAAGGCAACATGCAACTCCCAGTATCCATCAAACAATAAGGGCGCGACGAGACTGACCAGAACGCCACCGATCGCTCCGCCGAGAGAAATGAAAAGGTAAAATCCCGTGAGGTGCCGGACGTCGGGTTTCAGTCGGACGATTTCCCCGTGGCAAATAAGACAGCCGGAAAAGATCGCCGCACAGTAGGTCGAGATCTGCCACTCAAGCGGCCACTCGCCGCTCGCGAACTGCTGGTTCATCAGCCAGATAGTCGTCCCCATGGACAGCGCGGCGAGCGCAACCGCGACTGGCCTGAAGTACCAGCGGGCATGGTCAAAGGCGATCACGAAGGTCAAGAGGTAGAGCGACAACGGGATCACCCAGAGAAAAGGAACCACGGCGACGTCCTGACACATCTGACTGGTGAGTGAGAGCAGCAACATTGAACCGCAGGCGCTGAAGGCGATCCACAGAATGATATCGACAACCGGCACAGGCGGAACCGGACCATCCCGGTCTGGCGAAGGCACCTTCAATGGGCCGGTCTTTTTCAAAAAGCCCCATGCGGCTCCTATCGCGAACACCCCGTAGACCCCGAAGGCGACCGACCAGAGCATCGTTTGCTGCGGGACTTTGAGCAGTGGCTCAAAGAGAAACGGGTAAGTGATGAGTCCGAGGAGGCTCCCGAGATTGGAAACCGCATAGAGCCGATAGGGGGAACGGCCTGGAAATGACTCACTGAACCAGTGCTGCAGGAGCGGCCCGGATGCCGATAGGAGCAGGTAAGGAAAGCCCACCGTGATGGCGAGGAGATGCACGATCCCGAGTATCGGGTCGTCACCGGATGCATCCGGCTTTAAGTCACCCGTCGGTGTAATCGGGAGGAGTAGAAACGCGAAGACGAGTAGCACCAGGTGAATGCCGACCTGCCACTGCCTTTTTTCCCGGAGAAAAATCACCAGCGCATGCGCATAGGCATAACCGGCGAGGAGTCCCACCTGAAAGAAGAGAAGACAGGTCGTCCACACTGCCGGACTGCCGCCATACCAGGGAAGAATATATCGGGCAATGACAGGCTGAACCTGAAAAAGCAGGAACGCACTGAGAAAGACAACAGTGATGAAGATCGGCATGAGGGGTAAACCGGAGTCAGGGCCGGTGGTTGCACCCGGTCCTGCGATAATCAGACAATCACTTGCTTCGATCTCTAGTCAGCATGAATTCGTTGCCTTCCGTGTCGATGCACATGGCAAGATGCGGCGGTTCCCCGTCCTCGGGCTGAGGTTCGCGAGGACACTGGCCGCCCGCCATGCGGACCGCAGCGGCGCCGACAACGACATCAGGTACTTGCAGGGTGATCCCGGTCCAGGTACGCAGGCCCTCGCCCCCGCTGTGAATGGCGATGAGCCCGCCCGCGATCTGCAGTTCCGTGATGTGCGGATTTTGCCTCACAACGACCGCTCCGAAGAGACCGGTGTAAAAGGCAGTCGCCCGGACCGAGTCAACGGCCCAGATCGTATATTTGATTTTTTCCACAGGGATCATGGGAATGAGGATACGCCGCTTTGGGGCATGGTAAACAGGATTCATCCGGGCCGGGCGCGCATCTTCTCTTGCACCATCCGCCGCCTGCGGCCATCAATGCCCCTGCGTGAATCTTTCCTTTCCAGAAGACCTCCCGGTCTCGCAACGACGTGACGACATCCGGTCCAGCCTGATGTCGCATCAGGTCGTGATCGTCTGCGGCGACACAGGTTCCGGGAAGACGACTCAACTTCCTAAAATCGCACTCGAAATGGGACGTGGAAGAGAAGGTCGCCGGATCGGCTGCACCCAACCGCGGCGGATCGCGGCCACTTCGGTGGCCCGTCGTGTGGCGGAAGAACTCCAAGTCGAACTCGGACGCGAGGTCGGATATCAGATTCGCTTCGAAGACCGAACCGACCGCGTCGCGACGCAGGTGAAGTTCATGACCGACGGGGTCCTCCTCGCGGAAACAAGGAACGATCCGAGCCTTAAGCAATATGACACGCTCATCATCGACGAGGCGCACGAACGATCCCTGAACATTGACTTCATCCTCGGCTACCTCCATCGCACCCTCAGCCGTCGCCCTGATCTCAAAGTCGTGATCTCCTCAGCCACGCTGGATGCGAGGGCATTCTCGACCTTCTTTAATGGCGCTCCCGTCATCGAGGTGGAGGGACGCACCTACCCGGTGACCGATCTTTATCAACCCCCGCTCGATGAGCGTGAGCCACTCGCCGAGCAGGTCTGCCGCGCTTTTGCAGACCTTGGCGAAATCGATCCTCTCGGCGATACGCTGGTGTTCCTTCCCGGCGAACGCGAAATCCGCGACGCCACCGACCTCCTCGAAGGGAGAAAATACCGTGACACCCTCGTCCTCCCGCTCTTCGCGAGACAGGCCGGTGCCGAGCAGTCGGCAGTTTTTAATCCGATTCGGTCAAAACGTCGCATCATTCTCGCGACAAATGTCGCCGAGACCTCCCTTACGATTCCGGGGATACGCTTTGTCATCGACTCCGGACTCGCCAGAGTGAGTCGTCATGACCCCGGGTCGGGCATTCAACGGCTCCAGATCGAGCCTATCTCACAAGCCAGTGCTCGACAGCGGCGCGGCCGGTGCGGGCGGATCAGCGAAGGGGTTTGTGTCAGGCTCTACACGGAAGAGGATTTTGAACAGCGCTCCGAGTTCACCGACCCGGAAATCCTTCGATCCAATCTTGCCGGCGTCGTCCTGCAAATGGAGCACCTCGGACTCGGGGATCCACTCGAGTTTCCCTTTGTCGATCCCCCCCAACCCAAGCGAGTGGCGCAGGCCTACCGGGTCCTCGAAGAGATCGGCGCGCTCTACAAAAAAGGCAAGCACACGGAACTGACAGGGATCGGACACACTCTGGCAAGGCTCCCACTCGATCCCCGGATCGGACGGGTACTCGTCGCCGCTGATGAGGAGGGCTGCCTTGCCGAAGGACTCATCGTTGCCAGTGCCCTTACCGTACAGGATCCCCGCGAACGCCCTCAGGATAAACAACAGGCCGCCGACGAAGCGCACGCCAGATTTCGCGACAAAAGATCCGACTTCACGGGCTGGCTCAAGCTCTGGTTCGCGATTGATGAGGTGCGCAAAAAGTCGGGCAATCAGTTGCGGAAGTTTTGTCAGAAAAATTTCCTCAACTACCGACGCACGCAGGAATGGCTCAATCTTCACCGCGAACTGCGGGACAGCCTGCGCCAAATGAAGTGGAAGCTGCCCCCCGCGGCGCAGTCCGTCACCGACCCTGAAGACACCTACTCCGAGCCGCTGCACCGGGCCATCCTCGCGGCGATTCCGAGTCAGATCGGGATGAATCAGGGACGCAAGCTCGGCTACAAAGGGGCACATGATTCTACCTTCCATCTCTTCCCCGGCTCCGGCGTTTTTGGAAGCGCTCCGGCCTGGGTGATGGCCTTTGAAATGGTTGAAACCGCGAAGCTCTATGCGCGCAACCTCGCGATGTTTGACCCCGGCTGGTTTGAGAAAGTCGCACCTCATCTCTGCCGCTATCGATATAACAATCCCCACTGGGTGAAGGAGCAGGGTGCCGTCTATGGCGAAGAGCGGGTCATTGCCTTCGGACTTCCCGTGGTCGATAAACGGCGGGTCCACTACGGGCGAATCGACCGGGCGCTCTCACGTGAAATTTTCATCCTCGAAGCCCTCGTCAACGGCAACACTCGGGCTCCATTGCCTGCGCTGCAGCACAATCGCGAAACCACCGAAGCCGCGGCACGCCTCGAACACAAAATGCGACGACTCGGTGGACTCGTCCACCCGGAGGCAGTGGTCGCCTTCTACGAAGACCGGCTTCCCCAGACAGTCTGCACCCAGAAGGATTTCGAAAAGTGGATCGCGGCCCAGCCCGGGGGTTTCATCGACTTTTCGCTGGAGGACTGCATTATTCCTCAGAGCACGCCGATTCGCCTCTCCGACTATCCTGACAGAATACTCTCTCCGGATGGGGCGTCGTTTTTTCCGCTTCGCTATTTGCACAATCCGTCCGATCCGGGCGACGGGCTTACCGTGACGATCCCGCTCGTCGAGCTGCCCCATCTCCCGGCCTGGTTCGGAGAATGGCTGGTACCGGGGTGGCTCAGCGAAAAAGTCTCTGCGATGCTGCGCTGCTTACGCAAAGAATTACGCACGATGCTGCCGTCAAACCGCGAAGTCGTCGATGAATTCGTCGCCGCCTGGGAAGATTATGAGCCCCAGTGCGGGCTGTTGGAAGGCATCATCGACTTCATTCACGAAGCCTACGGTCTCGAAGTTTCCCCGGGATCGTTCGATTTGGAGCGGCTCCCGCACTACCTGCACCTCCGTTTTGAAATCATTGACGACCACGGAAAGATGGTCGGCGGTGGTATTGACCTGACTATACTCCAAACTCAACTCGCGGACCGGGTGCGGGATCGTTTCACCGAGGTCTCGAAAGGGCGTTTTGAAAAGGCGCGGATCAGTTCGTGGTCCTTCGGAGATCTTCCGAAAACGGTGGCGCTCGACCGGCATACGTTCGGATTCCCGGGCCTTCATGACGGCGGAGAGGATAGGCCCGGCATGAAACTTTGGGCCTCTGAAGAATGCGCCCTCGTGCAGCATCGCCTCGGTGTTGCCGCGCTTTATCGTTTCGTGAAGCAGGACACAGTGAGTCGCCTCCTCGAGGTGATGTTTTCCGGCGGGTCCGCTGCCCCGCCGCCGGCACCCAAAGCGGCACCCAAAACCGCCTCCGGTTCGGGGGGGAACTTCGGATCTCTCGCGGCGGCTTTCGGCGGATCAGTGAAGCCACAGAACTCAAGACAGGAGCCGGTTAGGGAGGTCAGATCCGCCCCCAAACCACCGACCCCGAGCCGATTCCTCACTCCGGCCGAGACACTCCTCCTCTCCCGTATCGGACAGGAGTCTAAACGCAATCGCAACGATCTCCTGCGGCGCATTTTGATCGATCTGTTAGGAGCTCCTTTCAAAGAATCGGAATGGCAGGCGGCCGTAACGGAAACCAGTGAAGCGCTCTTCGAGAGAGCGGCGGAGATTTGCGACACGGTTTCGAAGATTCTTCGGGTCGTCGAGACCCTCGGAAGTCTTCTCAGTGGCAACGAACCGGGTTCCCGCAATTCCGGATACGAGGAGTCAATCGAAGATGCCCGCCGTCATTTTGACATGCTCCTGACTCCGGGGTGGTTGCTGACCTGTGATCTTGGCTTGACCCTTCTGCATTTCGAAGGTCTTGAAATGAGGCTAACGCGAATGCTCGGTGCCGCTCCAGTCAAAGACCTGCAAAAACTCGAGCGATACCACGAAGCCGCCGCCGCAATTTGGCAAAGCACGAGCGGATGCCCCTGTGGTCAATGCCCTACTGCCATTCAGTTGGCCGCTACGATCGCGGAGGATAACGACCTCCGCCTGAAGTGCTTTGCCCCGGAGATCCGGGCGAGGATGAAGTAACCGGGCGATCAAACACTCTCGCGCATCAGCCCCCGGATCGCACTTAGCACGTCCATGCGGCCCTCACTGGTTTTTACCGAGGTGATGTACGTCGGGGGTTGTCCTTCGATAAATTCAGCGAGCGTCGTGAGAAAAAGATCACGATTTGCTTTCACTTTGGAAGGCTTCAGCTTGTCGGATTTGGTGAAAATCAGCGAAAAGGGAACGCCGCGCTCGACGAGCCAGGTCACGAAGTCGATGTCGATCTTCTGCGGCTCGTGTCGGGAGTCGATGAGCACAAAGACGTGGGTGAGTCCTTCGCGAAACTCGAGGTAGTCGGCGACAAAATCGTTGAAGCGGTTCCGCTCCGCCTTCGGGGCCCTCGCATAACCGTAGCCGGGGAGATCGATGAGACACCACTCCTCGTTCACGACATAGAAATTGATGAGCCGCGTGTGGCCCGGCTGCCCCGAGACCCTTGCGAGGCCGTCCTGATTACAAAGTAGATTCAGAAGCGAAGACTTGCCTACATTGGAGCGTCCGATGAACGCGAACTCGGGGAGTTCTGAAGGAGGGCAGTTCTCAACGCTGTCAGCACTGGTCGCGAAGCGGGCGGATTTGATTTTCATGGGGTATTGTCAGGCTCTCGGTTTCAGGTCCGCTTCATATTCCTTCCGGTCATCGGGATTACGCGCCTTGATCCGGTGGTCGCGTTTGGCGCGCCGTTCCAGGGTCATGTTGCGTTTCTTGAGACGTTTTTTGAGCTTGGCGATCTCCTCATCGAGTTTCATAAAACCCTCGTATCGCTCGGCCGCGAGCAATCCACTCTCCACCGCCTCCCGCACAACGCAACCGGCATCCGTTCCGTGGCTGCAGTCGTGAAACCGGCACTGTTCGGCGAGGGCCTCGATGTCGAGGAATTTCTCGCGCAGGGTTTGCTCATCAGTCCACATCTGAACCTCACGGATACCGGGATTGTCGATGAGGATACCGCCCTCCTCGAGGACGATGAGCTCCCGCGCCGTCGTCGTGTGACGTCCTTTCCCGGTAACTTCGTTGACCTCGCCTTCCTCCTGCCAGTCGTCACCGAGGAGGGCATTGATGAGTGAGGATTTCCCCACTCCGCTGGAACCGACGAAGGTGATCGAGATACCGGGCTTGAGATACTGTCTGATCGCCGAGACGTTCTTACCATTGATCGCACTTGTCACGATCACCTCCGCCTCGGGACAAAGGCGGCGGATGGACTCGGCGGCCTCGAGGTTGTGAGCGGAGGGAAAGAGATCGGACTTGTTCACAAGAACGACGGGTTTCGCCCCGCTGCGCCCGATCAGGGCAAAAAAGCGCTCCATTCGGCGCAAATTCAAATCCGTCCCTGCATCGGTCACGACACAAACGAGAGAGACATTCGCCGCGATGACCTGCTCTTCACTGCTCTTGCCGGGGGCCTTCCTCGAAAAGCAGGTCTGGCGGGAGAGACGAGCGCGGATGACATGGTCAAGATCGCCAGTCCCGATCTCCAGCGCGACCCAGTCCCCTACCGCCGGGAGTTCCGCGTCGCAGGTCGCGTCGTGGTAGACCTTGCCGCTCATCACAACTTCATATTCGTAGCCTCCCTCGGTGAGTGCTCCGTAGGTGATCTTGTTGTCGCGAATGAGACGCGCGGGTACCCACCCCTTTTTTGCCAAGGGGGCGAATTCTTCCTCAAATCGCTCATTCCATCCCAGGTCGGTCAGGGTCATCGTTTCGGAATGTAGCGGATGCGCTCCATCATTCATCTGATTTCTGTCCGCGCAGTAATTCCCGGGGAGACACAATGCTCCCGCCGACGACGTCACTCTTCGATGCAAAACCCGGAAACCCGGACACGCGGAAGGAACTCACTTGACGGCACCCCTTCCTCTTTGACACGCTTCCTGACTATGTCATCACCCGCCGCTCCCCCCTCCCCCAACAGCGCCCGGCGCGTTGTTCTCGCCAGCTTTGTCGGCACCACGATCGAGTGGTATGACTTTTTTCTCTACGGCACGGCGGCAGCGCTGGTCTTTAACAAGCTCTTCTTTCCAAACTTCGACCCCCTCGCAGGAACGATGGCGGCTTTTGCGACCTACGCGGTGGGGTTTTTTGCCCGACCGCTTGGCGGCATCGTCTTCGGCCACTACGGCGACAAGATCGGACGCAAGTCCATGCTCGTGACGACGCTCATGTTGATGGGCGTCGCGACCATTCTCATCGGCCTGCTACCGACCTACAGTCAGATCGGGGTCTGGGCCCCCATTCTGCTCGTCTTTCTGCGATTTGTTCAGGGCTTCGGGGTCGGCGGTGAATGGGGCGGGGCGGTCCTCATGGCTGTGGAACACAGCCGGGCGGGACGTCGCGGACTTCATGCGAGCTGGGTCCAGGCCGGGGTGCCGGTGGGAATGCTTCTCGCAAACGGCGTCTTCATGCTCGTCTCGCGGATGGATGAAGCGGCCTTCCTCAGCTGGGGGTGGCGCATTCCGTTTTTGCTCGGCATTTTGCTTCTCGGTGTCGGCATGTTCATTCGCCTGAAGATCATGGAGAGCCCGATCTTCACGCAGGCGAAGGCAGAGGACCCGGGGCCGAAGGTGCCCATCCTTGCCGTGCTCCGCGACCATCCCCGCAACGTCATCCTCGCAATGGGGGCACGCTTCGCGGAAAATGCGTTTTTCTATATCTTCACCGTTCTCGTCCTCAGCTACGGATCGCAACAACTGGGCATGAGCAAAGCCGGTCTCCTGAATGCTGTGATGTTAGGCTCGGCGGTACAACTCGTCGCGATCCCCGCCTTCGGCGCGCTCTCGGATAAGCTGGGCCGGCGTCCCGTCTATCTCGGCGGTGCCCTCTTTCTCCTGATCTTTGCCTTTCCTTTTTTCTGGCTCGTGGGGACCCAACAACCCGCCCTTATCATCCTCGCGGTGGTCGTCGGATTGATCGGTCACTCGGCGATGTATGGACCACAGGCCGCGTTCTTCTCGGAACTTTTCGGGACCCGCGTGCGCTATAGCGGGGCCTCCCTCGGCTATCAGCTCGCCTCACCTCTCGCCGGCGGTCTCGCTCCACTCATCGCAACCGCCCTCCTCGGCTGGAGTAACGGCGAACCATGGCCGGTCGCTCTGTATCTTATCGGCATGGCCGTGGTGACAGTGATATCCGTATGGCTCGCGGAGGAGACCCATCGGAAGGGGCTGTGAGGTGGGACTTTGAACTTGAAACTTCCTCCTATCTCTCCACCGCCATTGCAATCCCCATGCCGCCGCCGACACATAGGCTCGCAATGCCTTTGGAATAGCCTTTATCCTCCATCAAGTGAAGTAAAGTCGTGAGCACCCTCGCCCCGCTCGCGCCGATGGGATGACCGAGCGCTATCGCTCCGCCACGCTGATTCAGCTTTGCCCAATCCAATGCTAACAAATGCCCACAACCGAGCGTCTGCACGGCGAAAGCTTCATTGATCTCGATGGCGTCGACTTCGTCGAGACTCCAACCCGCACGACCGCAGACCCCGCGAATCGCTTCGACAGGACCGAGCCCCATGAGCGCCGGATCGCACCCGACGGCTGCGGTGGCGACAATGCGGGCGTGAGAGATCAGGCCGTAGCGGGTCATCGCGCTGTCGCTCGCAAGCAGAACCATCGCGGCTCCGTCGTTGATGCCCGACGCATTTCCGGCAGTGACACTGCCATCGGGACGAAAGGAAGGTTTCAGTTTCGCAAGCGAGTCCTCCGTCGTGTCGGCGCGGGGATGTTCGTCCTCGCGTATCGTACCGTCGGCTCCGGTCACGGGGATGATTTCGCGCTCAAAAATGGCGCGATGAGTAGCCGCGAGTTGCTGGCTGCGGGACGCAAAGGCATCCTGCTCGACGCGGGTGATCCCGAGGTGATCGGCGATACGCTCCGCCGTTTCGCCCATGCCGATATCGAGCATCGCATCACTGAGTCCATCGAGAAAAAGGGAATCCTGCAGGGTGATGTTGCCGAGTTTTTTTCCCCAGCGCGAATCCATCGCGTAGTGCGGCGCGCGGCTCATGACTTCGACGCCGCCGGCGAGAACCAACTCGTTTTCCCCGAGCCTGATCGCGTCCGCCCCGAGCGCGACGGCTTTGAGCGACGACCCGCAGGCCATGTTCACCGTGTAGGCCGGAGTCGCCTCCGGCAGACCCAGTTTCCAGCCGACCTGTCGCGCCACGTTCATGCCGCAGCCGGCCTGGAGGACCTGGCCAAGGATGACCTGACCGACCTCGGACCGCAGCAATTCCGGCACGACGGCCTCCGCGACGGCGAGCGCCAAATCGGCGGCGGAAAGGGATTTCAGACCACCTCCAAATCGACCGATGGGAGAGCGTTTTGCAGCGACGAGGTGAACAGGTTTCATGAAAAATCAGGGAGTGGCATGGAAAGAAGAGTGGTGGCAATCTGCGGGACGAACTCCATTTGCTCAAGCACCTCGCGTTGCAAATCAATACCCGGTGCCACTTCGATCAGTTTCAGACCCGATGACTCAAGTTGAAAAACCGCACGCTCCGTCACATAGAACACCTGCTGCCCGCGCGCAATGGCGGAGGGGCCGTGAAAAC
>JAGNMT010000353.1 GCA_017991025.1 Verrucomicrobiales bacterium | reverse complement strand
CCGGCGGCTCCCTCCGCTGCCGCACCGACCGGTCCCGCCAAAGAGGAGCAGTTGGTATCCGAGCGATCATCAATGACGCGGGCGGATGGTTTTAGTGATCGCCTCGACCGCGACTGGGATGGCGGGAAATTGGCCCGAAGCAAAGAAGCCGGAACGTCGTCGGAGTTTAAGACCGTCGATACGATAGCGCCGCTACCCGCAGGCGGGATGAAAGGCGATAAGGGTGCGGATCAGAACTTCCGATTCGGGACTACCACGGCAGCGCCTGCACAACCCATGGCCGACGCGACCGGCGCGGTGGCCCAGATGATCGACGATCCCGCTGCCCGGCCGCTGGAGAGAAGTGCTGGTGAGACGGCCGGCGATCTCAGTAAAAATATGGGGGACGTCGACCTCACCCTGAGTGGAAAGGTGGTCGAGTTTGATGGATTCGTGGCAACCAGAGACCAGGAGGCCCGAGGGCGTGAGACCGCCCTCACCAAGTCGGGCGCGGGGACCATGACGATTCATGGCTCCACCAATGGTTTTACCGGAGATGCCTCTTCAATCGCCGCTTCCCCGGCCGAGCCTCAGCTCCCGATGGCGGGCAAAAAAGAGGCCTCCGGCGTGAGCAAGGATAAGCAGGTCAAGTTAGATGCATCGGGTGAAGCGGCTGAAGATAAACCAGTCGCGATGGTTGGCGGGGATCTGAATGGAAGATCCTCGACGACTGCTTCACCGGCTAAGAGTGATGGCAGGGAGAGGGACGAAGTGAACCGGTCGCTGGCTCTCGGGTCTGGAGGGGTCGTGGCGGCGAACACTCTCACGCTGAATAACGGGTCGCTAAATATTAGTGGTGGTGGCGTGATTTCGGGTACAGGAACCCTTTCTCCCGGCGCAAGACGTGAGGGTGAGATGGGTCAAGCACCGCTGGTGGAGTCGCCGGTGGCCGGGAAACCGGCGAGTTCGGTTAAGGGGATCGTCGCCCTGACGCCGCAGATCAATATCACTGGGAACAGCAAGACCAAGGACCACGTGATTCGACGGGAGCTACCTCTCGAGAAAGCTGGTTCTACCACGTTTACCGGAACGGTCAACTTCGGTGCCAGTGTTTCGCGGATCGATGACGTCACAGGGTTCGTCGAAGTCACGAACACAAGTTCGTTGGATTCGACGACGGAGAGTCGTCTTCGTCGTATGGACTACTTTGGGGATAGTGCATCCGAAGCGGACAAGTCCGTGCAGGACATCCTCGCACTGACGCCGCAGGTTGGGCTGGGTATCGAAGACGAGGAGGCGCTCAATCAATTGTATTCCGTTGTTCCCCGTATTGTAGGTGGTGGGTCCGAATCGGGCACGAGAATCAGCGACGCACCAACCAGCGAGGCCATGCCCGTCGTCGGTCTGGCGTTCGGAGGCGGATTCGCTGAACCGGCTCAGTCAGGTCTTCCCGGCCTCCAAAGAAGCGCAGGCATCGCGACCGATCCGAACTTCGGCTACGTCAAGCAGCAGTTGCAGGAGCTCCGCAAAAACCTCCCCGCCGGTCTCGAAGAGCTCTCCGCCGCCGACGAATCCTTCTCGACCTTCTCCCTCCACGTCAGCGACGTCTCTTTCAAACTCGCCCAGGCTTCTCTCGCGAAGGGCGAATGGCCCGAGGCGGAGAAGATCCGCATCGAGGAGTTTGTGAATGCCTTCGACTACGGCGATCCGATGCCGGGCCTGAATGACCGCGTTGCCTGCCGGGTCGATCAGGCGATTCATCCCTTTCTCCAGCAGCGCAATCTCCTTCGCATCGCGATGCGCACGGCGGCGGCAGGACGTTCGGCGGAGACGCCTCTGTGCCTCACCATTCTCCTCGACAACTCCGGATCGATGGAGCGGCCCGACCGGAGCGAAACCGTGCAGCGTGCCTTTGCCACGCTCGCAGGTCAGTTGAAGCCGACCGATCAGATCACGCTGATCAGTTTTGCTCGTCAGCCCCGTCTCGTCGCCGATGCGTTCACGGGGGAACAGGCCGGTCAGCTCGTCGAGCTGGTCTCACAACTGCCCAGCGAAGGCGGCACCAATCTCGAAGCCGCTCTGAAACTGGCTTTTGAAAAAGCACAGGAGCATCGTTCGGAGAATTCGCAAAATCGCATCGTGCTCCTCACCGATGGTGCGGCGAATCTCGGTGACGCGAAAGCGGAGAGTCTTTCCTCTCTGATCGAGTCCATGCGCGATGCCGGAATCGCCTTCGACGCGGCCGGAGTCGGGGCCGAGGGGCTCAATGACGAAATCCTCGAAGCGCTCACGCGGAAGGGTGATGGTCGTTATTACCTGCTCGATCAGCCCGGTGATGCTGAAGACGGGTTTGCCAAACAGATCGCCGGGGCCCTGCGTCCTGCGGCGAAAAATGTGAAGGTCCAGGTCGAGTTTAATCCGAAGCGTGTCGGAGCCTATCAGCTGCTCGGTTTTGAAAAACACCGCCTCGAGACCGAGGACTTCCGCAACGACAAGGTCGACGCCGCCGAGATGGCCGCCGCCGAGGCCGGCGTCGCGGTCTATCAGGTGGAGCCGAAGGCCGATGGCGAAGGTGATATCGGTTCCGTCTCGGTGCGTTTTCGTGATCTCGATTCGGACCAGATGGTCGAAAAACGCTGGCCCATTCCTTACCTCACTGGTGCCCTCCGTCCCGACCAGGCCGGCGGCGCGATCCAAATTGCGACCGTGGCGTCGCAGTTTGCCGCGAAGCTGAAAGGCGGGCCTTTGGGAGATGTCGTCGATCTTGGAGAACTGGCCAATCTTGCCGCTTCGTTGCCAGACGGTCCCCGCGTCGCCGAGTTGCGTACGATGATCGAGCAGGCGCGGGCGATGGAAGGGGCGAAGTGAGCTGCAATGAAAATCCCTTCACACGCTAATTCAACAGGGAACACCAACGCGGGAACACGCGAAGCGGGTAGGGACGCTTGGCCCATGCGTCCGTGTTGGACGTCCTTTATGCATCCGGCGGACGCCCCGGCGAGGCGTCCCTACCAACCGCCCGTCTCGTCGCACAAGCTTTTCAAATCCTGACACAACCCTCATGACTGACCGACTCAACCCTCTTTACTGCCTCGTTTTTGTATTTCCATGGCTTTCTCTCGCCGCTCAGGATTCCGCTCCCGGTGCCACCGTTGGAGCCTCCATCGGCGGCGACGGAGCAGGCCGCATCGTTGTCGAAGCACGAGGCGAAATCCCGAAGCCGCCGGTCTTTTACAAAACCCGTATCGAGAGCCTCGTCACAGTGAATCGGGAACGGGTCGAGACCGAGGCCACGTTTGAAGTCGACGTGCTTCAGGGTGAGGCCGGGATCCTGAGTGTGGTTTTGATAGGCGAAGACCGCGTCATTTCCGTGACCGGTGACACTGTCACCGCCTGGTCCGTGCGCAAGGAAGGAGCGGCGGCACGCTCTCTCGAGGTCTCTGTTAAAAAGCCAGATCCCGCCGTTCCCGGACCGCATCGTTTCTCAGTCCATCTCCAATCTGAACGCGTCACTGCGCTCCCGGCACCTATCGGTCTGACTCATTTTGCTCCAGGCGGGAAAACGACGGCGGGCTTTCAAGAGGTGGTCACGCTCGCCTATGCCGGAGGCGCGGCGGGCCGGGTCACGGAGGTTGAAGGATTTCTTCCCCTCGCCGGGGCGCCCGGCGCGCCCTTGAAATTTCAGACGGCAACAGGCGGCAAACTGGTCGTGCAGGTGAATCGGTCAGGGGCCACCCCCGAGCCGGTCGAGCTCTCGAGTGTGGTCTTGTCAGGCACTGTCAATCAGACCGGAAAGACGGTCGATTTTAAGTTGGGCGGAATCGCCTCGGTCAGCGAGGCGGGTGCGGAGATCACGATTCTGAAGGGCAGCGCCGCCGTCACCGAAATGCCGGTCAACCCCGGTTATCGGCTCGTCCTCGCCGAGGAAAACGGAGGCCCGGTCCTGCGCCTCGTTTTCCCTTCGCCGGGCGAGTTTCCGGTGGAGATAGCCTTTGTTGCCGCCATCACCGTCGACGGTCTCTGGCGACGGCTCGACTTCACGGTCGGGTCGGGTGCGGTGACGCCCGTTTCCCTTGCCGGGCTCGCGGCAGATACGGAGTTTTCAAAAAATCCGGGTGAGGTGACTCCTGAGCAAAACGGCGCTGAGTCGCTGGGATTTCTTCCCGCCGGGGGACGTGCCAGTCTCGCCTGGAAATCAGCGCGCAAGGCGGGCTCCGGCAAACTCTTCTTCACGACGAATGCCAGGGTCGAGGCGCAACTCGGGGCCGGGCTCCTGCGTCAGGATCATCAGATCGATTACCGCATTTTGCAGGGAGAGATCGCCGCAATGGTGCTCGACATCGACGGTGCGGGTGAAGTGTCAGGCGTTGAAGGCAACGACATCGCGGCATGGAAAGTCGTCGCCGGAGCCGAGGGCGCACGACGACTCGAAGTCTCACTGAGCCGTCCCGTTACCGATGCGGCGACCTTGCGGGTGCGGACGCAGACGCCCCTCGATGCGTTTCCCGTCAAGGTGAAGGCAACCCGGCTCACCCCGCAGGGTGCGGTGCGTCACGCCGGGCACTTGCGGCTCTCCAATCTTGGCTCGGTGCGCCTCGACCCGGCGGCAGCGGGGGGCCTCGCGCAACTGGCGCCCGAGCAGTATCCGGGTGACCCGCTTGAGGCGCGGCAGCTCTTTGTCTATCGGTTTCCTTCGGCGGACTACGATCTCGAAGTCGCCGCCGACCGTGTCCAACCCGAAGTGGGGATTTCGCAGTTGGTGACTTATGAAGTGACCGAGACCGACCGGCGCATTAATGCCGACATTGAGCTCGATATCCGCG
>JAGNMT010000352.1 GCA_017991025.1 Verrucomicrobiales bacterium | reverse complement strand
GTCGAGGGTCGTATCGCTGACGCCATGACCGGTGAAGGCGGATTTGGTTACGACCCACTCTTCATTCCCGACGGGCATGATCGCTCCTTCGGTGAGCTATCCGAGACGATCAAAAACAGCATGAGCCACCGGGGCCGGGCGCTGGAGAAGTTTCGGGAGTGGCTGGGTGACCGAGTGAATAAGGGTCGTCACTTGTGAACGTCCCGGCGATGGCCAATCTTCACGATCACGAGCCGCTGGTTAAGAATCTCGTAGAGAATCCGATAGTCTCCCTGCCGCAGACGGTAGCGATCCTGCCCGGACAACTTTTTGCTCGTTGGAGGATGCGGATCCGCCGAAAGCAGGGAAATACTCCGCAAGATCCGGATCTGGTCCTTTTGAGGAATTTCTTTCAATTCCTTCTCGACCGATGCCCGGAATTCAATTTCAAATTTTCCCATCCAGATCGAGGCGCTTGAGCATTTCTTCGAACGTGATGGTTGGCTCGGAAGAGCGCTCGGCGAAAATCGCGAGGTCACCATGATCTTCCCTCAGGGCTTCACGAACTGCCTCGTTGATGAGCTCCGAGATGTTCGACGATGTCTCCGCAGCCTGCACTTTCAGCGCCCGATGCAATTCCGCATCGAGGTAAACGGTCGATCTTTTGGGCTTTTCCGCGACGTCCATGCGACACTAAAACGTTAAAACGTTAAAACGTTTTAGTGTCAATTCGAAGGTAGGCAGATTCGACTGAAAACGAGCGGCCCCTCACTCCAGCTCAATCACCACCGGACAGTGATCCGAGCCGATTACTTCGGGGAGAATTCCGGCTGACTTCACCCGTGAGATGAGCGGTTCGGAGACGCAAAAATAATCAATTCTCCACCCGATATTCTTCTCCCGCGCCCCGCCGCGGTAGCTCCACCAGGTATAATGGTCGGGTTCGTCGGGATGAAAGTGGCGAAAGGTATCGACAAACCCGGCCGCCACGATGTCGTCGAATCCGGCACGTTCCTCGTCGGAGAACCCCGCACATTTGCGGTTCTGCTTTGGCCGGGCGAGGTCGATCTCGCGGTGGGCCACGTTGAGATCACCGGCAAAAATAACGGGCTTCGTTTTCTCGAGCTCCTTCACGTAGGCGAGGAAGGCAGCGTCCCAGGTCATCCGGTACGGGAGGCGGCGCAACTCATCCTGCGAGTTCGGCGTGTAGACATTCACGACAAAAAAGTCGGGATGCTCGGTGGTGAGAACGCGACCCTCGTCATCGTGGCCGGGCAATCCGATGCCGTGCCGGACCGATAGCGCCGGGATGCGCCCAAGCGTTGCGACGCCGGAGTAGCCCTTTTTCTGGGCTGGATTCCAGTGGATGTCCCACCCCGCCCCGGTAAAGTCGTGCTCGACCTGATCGGGAGTCGCTTTGACCTCCTGCAGGAGTACCAGGTCAGGCTGATGCTCATCGAGGAACTCGAGAAAGCCCTTTTTTAGAACCGCCCGGATCCCGTTCACGTTCCAACTGATCAGTTTCATTGTCATTTTACGGGTCATTCTCTTACGTCTTCCCGCATGTATGTAAACATTTTTCCCTTGCGATTGGGTGAGACGCGAGGAAATACAGCAGGCGCGAATCCCCGTCTGCGTTGAAAAAATCGAAGCGAGAATCTTTTCGATTTTTTAGACAAATCAGCGAAGGGCCGACGCTTCTCCACACAAACCTCAACGGGTTCAGCAATGATAGTAGTCGAAAATCTCCATAAACATTTTGGGTCCAAGGTGGCGGTTGACGGTGTTTCGTTCACCGTCAACAAAGGCGAAGTCCTCGGATTCCTCGGCCCGAACGGAGCCGGCAAGTCAACCACGATGCGCATGGTCACCGGTTTTTTGCCCCCGACAATAGGGCGTGTAACCATCGGTGGCGCTGATATTGAGGAAAACGAAATCGAAGCCAAGTCGAAGATCGGTTACCTCCCTGAGGCCGCTCCGCTCTACTCGGACATGACCGTCGAGGGCTTCCTCTGTTTCGCAGCCGAGATGCGCCGGGTGCCCATGAGCGAGATCAAATCCGCGGTGGATCGGGCCATTGAGACGACCTTCCTCGAGCCGGTGCGCCACCAGAGCGTCGATACCCTCTCCAAGGGCTACCGCCACCGAACCTGCTTCGCGCAGTCCATCATTCATGACCCGGAGGTGCTGATTCTCGACGAACCTACTGACGGTCTCGATCCGAACCAGAAGCAGGAGATCCGTCAGCTCATCCGCCGCATGGGCGAGACCAAGGCGATCATTTTCTCCACCCATATTCTTGAAGAAGTTGATGCCTCCTGCACCCGCGCCATCATCATTGACCGCGGCCGTATTATTGCTGACGGAACTCCTGCCGAACTCAAGGCGAAGGCGTCTAATGCCGGGATGGTATTGCTGCGGGCCCGCGGGCTTGCCGGCTCAGGTATCAAGGCGGAATTGGAGAAACTCGACGCTTCGGCCTCAGTCGATGTGGTGTCTTCGGATGACAATGGGATCACCGCCCATATCACACCGGCCAAGGGAAAAGCGGACAAACTCAGTGCCGCCGTTTTCAGTGTATGCAAGGACAAGAACCTCTTGGTCGACGAGCTCAAAGTCGAAGAAGGGCGCCTCGATCTGCTTTTCCGCGAGATCACCAAAACGGACGCTGATAAGTAAACCTCCGCAACGCTGCGGGTCACCTTTTCCACCGGATATAATCCCAACCCACTATCTTAAGACATCATGGATGCCTTCATCACTCTCATTCTGAACTTTGCGATTCCGACGCTGATCGTATCCGCAGTATTCGTCGGAATTCTCTTTTTCGTCCTCCCCCGCGAAGTTCGCACGATCTTCAAGCGGGAGCTGAAGAGTTACTTCACCTCACCTATTGCCTACGTGCTCTTTGTCGTTTTCCTCGGCATTTCGAGCACTCTGTCATTCTTCTTCACCGGCGTACTGGAGGGCGGCGAGGCGGATCTCTTTCTTCCCTATTTCCAATACCTTCCCTGGTATCTCGTCCTCATTGCTCCTGCGGTCGGGATGCGCCTCTGGTCCGAGGAACAACGACTCGGCACTCTCGAGTTGATGCTAACGATGCCGCTTGCTCCGTGGCACGCCATTCTTGGAAAATACCTCGCGGCGGGCGTCGTTCTTTTTACCATGCTCGTGCTTTCCTTTCCCATCGTGTGGACCATCAATTTCCTGGGTGATCCTGACAACGGGGTGATCATGTCCGGCTTCGTCGCGACTCTTTTCGTTGCCCTCTGCTTCCTCGCGGTGACCTCGGTTATCTCGGCGATCACGCGCAGCCAGCTCGTCGCACTGCTTGTCTCCGTCGCTCTCTGCATGATGCTCTGGCTGAGCGGGTTGCCGCATCTCAGCGAGCTGATAATGAACCTGAAGGGAGGATGGCTCGTCTTCTGGCCTATTCTGAAACTGGTCAACGTCCTCGGAGTGATGCCTCATTTCACCGAATTGGCGAAGGGCGTGCTCGGCCTTCGGGACATCGTCTTCTTCCTCACTTTTATCGCTTTCTGCCTGTTCGCCACCTCCGTGGCGATTCGTCTGAAGCGCGCCTGAGAGATTCATTTTAACCCACTTCTACCGATCAACCACATGAGTGATTCAAAAGGCACCCCTCCTGCCAAACTGAGCCGCCGCGCTGCCGCCCTCCTTGGTCTCGCGGTCATCTTTCTCATTGCCCTAGCCATCAATTTCCTCGCTGGAAAAATGAGTCTCCGGGCGGATTTGACAGAGTATAAATCCTACACCCTTTCCAAGGGAACCAAGAACATCCTCAGTCGCCTTGAGACCCCCGTACAGATCCGCTACTACGTGACGGATGACAGCAAAGTGATGAGTCCTGGAGAACGCTCGCGAGCACTCCGGGTCGAAGATCAACTCGCCGAATTCGTCCGGGAGGCACCTGTAAAGGAGGTCGAAGTAACGAATGACGCGGGTGAATTCGAAACCAAGAGCGTGAAAATGCTCACCGTTAAGAAACTCAATCCCGAGCCAAACACGGACGCCGAGGACTCTGCGGTTATTGACGGTCTTCAGGCAGGCGTCTCCGGAGAAACCAACAATGAACTTTTCTTCGGAATCGCGATCCAGTGTCTCGACTCCGTCGAATCCATCCCCTTCATTCCGGCCAAGCCGGAGACCACTCTGGAGTATGACCTCGCGAGGGCGGTTTCCAGCGTCCATGGAGGCAAGAATAAGAAAATCGTCGTCATGTCAGGCATGTCCATCGGCGGCGGGTTCGGTGGCAATTTCCAGGCCCCACCCCAGCAACCCTGGATGTTCTATGAACTTTTGGGAAAGGACTATGACATTGAGGTCATTCCCCCGACCAGCGCCGAGATTCCAGCAGGTACGAGCACCCTCATCGTCGTCCATCCCTTTGACATCACCGACGAGGGCCAGTTTGCGATCGATCAGTATCTCCTGAAAGGGGGAAATGTGATCGCCTTTGTCGATCCGAATTTCTTTTACGCCCGTGCGCTCGCTCAGGGGCAGCCTGAAATTCCCGGAATGCCGCCTCAGGGTGGTCCCGGGCCATCCTCGGACCTGGATAAACTCTTCAAAGCATGGGGTGTCAAATACGACGCCAATCGGGTCCTTGCCGACCTTGATTTCGGATCTGAAATCATCCGGAGAGGGAACTTTTCGCCGACTTTCCTAACTTTGGATCGAAAAGCGCTTGGAACAAGCCCCTCCGATCCCGGACTCATCGACCCGATGACCAGCATGCTGAACCAGCTCAACATGCTGACACCGGGCGCTTTCGAGGTGGCTCCCCCGGCCGGAATCACCTC
>JAGNMT010000351.1 GCA_017991025.1 Verrucomicrobiales bacterium | reverse complement strand
TTCATACGCATCTACACTGTAGTAGTATTTCTCGGACCTCGGTATCTTCAAAATACAATTTCTGGCGAATTTTCTGAGGCAACAGAGCGCCACGCACTTCCTGCCATGCAAGCACCTCAAATTCGATATACAGATGCCCCTTCTCCTTTACCGTGACAATCTTTGGAAAGGCAGAATCCACATCAAAGATTGCGTGGTAGGTGAACTCCGCACTCTCAAGTCGGTACTCTTTCTGATTCGCAGTACCAGGTTATTTATTTGAGGTTATTTATTTGCCCGCAGATTCGTAATTAGCATAATTTTCGCACTTGGGCGATAAAACTAACGATACCGAACCGGATTGCTGACGTGCCCCTTCGTGGATCTGGGGGCCTGTCCCTCACGTGGATCTGGGGGCCTGTCCCTCAGATCTTGCCTCATGCCTCAGATCTTGCCTCACGTGGATCTGGGGGCCTGTCCCTCAGATCTTGCCTCAGATCTTGCCTCGGATCTTTCGAAGTTGGCCGAACTAACGAGCGCGAAAAGAATCGCTGAAGCCATCACTTAGAAACGGCTAAGTCGAACCGACTAGCCGGGTTTTCCGCTCATCCGCTTTCTGATTGAGCCCCGCCTCAGCGCTCCATGAGCAGGCCTTCATAGCCGGCGGGGATCACGGGACGCCCCTTCCAGAATCCGCACGCTCCGGGGTGGCCGTCAAAATGGTAGGTCTTTAACGGTTTTGGATTCTCGATGTCGGAAATATCAAAAAGCTGAACTTCCTGATCGGGGCGGCAGGAAAGAGCGAGAGTCTTCCCGTCTGTTGTCGGGCGACCGCGAAAGTAAACTTTGGGCACGCTGATCGTTGGAATCGACGCCACATTTCGCGTTTCACCTGCTTCGAGCAATTGCAATTTACCCCGCTTCACCATCAGCAGCTTATCCCGATAGCGGCAGACACCATCGCCGAAACTGTAGAGATGCTCGTCAGGAGTGTTTCCAATCGCCACCGGCACATTACCGGATACATCATACCAGGCAGGGCCGCTGCGATGCCAGTAGGCGACCAGAAATCGATCGGCCATTTTTTCCGGCAGCAGTTGATCGCCATAAAAGAGACCTACCTGAGAATCCCTGAGAACAATTTTCGGTTGAACAAGGTCTTTAAAATCAGCAATCGAAGCCTGAGCCGAGCCGCAGTGGAAAAGCGCAAACCGCCCCGGAGGCGGACAGGCCACCTGCTTGATACTGCGTCCGCCGTCGATCAAGCGGCTGATTTCGGTTAGTTCATAATCGGAACCAATCTGATAAACCGCGAGGCCTGCCCTGTTTTCAGCGGCATAGAGCCTGTCCCCGGATACCGCGACGTGGAATACATCCCCCTTTCCTTTGGTGACGCTGAGTGGCTTCAAGGATTCACCCAGAGCAACCGCCTGAATCCCCGCGGCACCGCACGCGGTCCAGGCGACATCGTCGACGACGGTAACACTGCGGACCTGCCCTTCGGGGCGATAAGCCAGAAATCCCGGATCGGGTACGAGCGTTTTTGAAGGAGGCAGAATCGACAGCGTTTTGTCCGGCTCGGGCATTTCAGGCTGATCGATTCCAGGCGCGGGAATGACGTAGAGGCCGGTGAAGATTCCGGCTGTGTAGATGACTCCATCTCCCAGTGCAACCCCACCGACAGGATCCGGGACAGCATCCTCTCCCTCACCCTGGAGCGGCAACACGGCACGGGCGATGATTTCAGGAGCTTCGATCTTTTCAATGTTCACGACAAAGACGCCGTTCCAGGTGTCAGCGACGACACAACGATTCCCGGACACGCGCGCGGTCCACATATCGTTCGTGATCTGATAGGAGGGAGGAAACTTCACCCTCGAAACCAGTCTGGGATTCGCCACCTCGGAGAAGTCGTAGATCTCAAGGCCGTGCCCTTTCCCATAACCGGCCTCTCTGTCCTCCGCCCTCGAGTGATGACCAGTGGCGGCGAAGCAATAATTACCGTGGAGGCATCCGCCATCTCCATAGCCGTCCAGTTCCGCCTCGCCGACAATGACCGGTTCGCGAGGATTGCGGACGTCGGCAATGAGCAACTTTTGCGGAGCCCAGTCCCCGATGTAGAGATACCCGTCCCGCGCCCAACAGGACTGTGCTTCGCCTGTTTTCAACATGCTGAGATGCCGAGGTGAAGCCGGATCGGAGACATCGATAATCTCGACACCGTATTGCCTCGTCGCAACAAACGCGACCGGCCCCGAAACACAAATCCCCGTGGCCATCTCGACAGTATCGTAATGACTGATGATAGCAGGGCGGGAAGGATTCGAAATATCAATCAACCAAAGGCCGTCCTGGCGGGCCGTCACATAGGCAATGGAATCCTGAATAAATATCTGCCGGGTTTGCCCGCCAAGTCCTGATAATTGCCCGGTCAGCGTCGGATTTGTCGCGTCTGAAATATCGAGAACATAAAACTCTCCCCGCCCTGTCGCAAACAGCTGCTCACCGACAACCGCAACCGCCTGACAGGGACCAACCCCGGGAACTTTCTGTGGTCCAAGCGCTTTTCCGTACTGCTCCGCTGAACCTTGTGCCCCCTTTGCAACCGGAATGACAATCGCGAAAAGAAGCGCGAGTAAATAGTGATATCTCAGTTTCATACAGTCAAAAAAAATGCCTTAAGAATTCAACGATCGCTATTCTATTCACTGGTTAATGTCAATAGAAGGCATCCTGACAATCAACTACGAGATCATTGGTGTAGAAAACTGGCTGCAAAAATCGCAGTTTGGCGGTGTTTTCCGCCGTTTCCCTTAAACCCCCGGTCGTAGTCCCGAGCCTGACCGCGGGCCACTATCTCTATTTCTCTTCCAAAAAGATCATCAACTCCTGCGGCCGCAGATCAACCGCGATCTCCCCGTCAGAGATGCTTTTGCTCCCCTCGTCGACGATCTTCTTCTCCGCATTGCTGCGCCATCGACGAAACGTTTTGCTCAGCCTGCTTTCTGCGGCGGGAAGTTGGAACTTGACCCGCAGGTTCGCCGCCGGGTCGTAGGTGGCCGTGGGAGTGCTGGTCAGGCCGGTGAGGTTGACCACGGCCAAACTCCATCGGCCATCCGGCAGACGCGCGGCGGCGGCGTTGAGCTTCGGCTTTTGGCCATGGGAGTTCACGAGTTCTCCGCCCGGGTCCGCGGTGACCGGATAGATCTCGCAGCCGGTTGGAAAGCCGACCCTCAACATACGGAGGTAGGTATATTGCAGGGATTCAAATTCCGCGCCGGTCGTGCGGTCGAAGACGAGGAGCTTCGTCGCGTTGTCTTTGTCGAGCGACAAGTTCACGCTGTCGGCATAGGCGATGAAATGAATCCAGTGGGTGACCCGATGATTCAGGTCATTCAAGAAGCGGGCCGCCAAAGAGGCAGCGCGCTGAGTATCCCCCGGTTCCTCGTGGCCGGTGTTGCCAGCTTCGGTAATCCAGAATTCCTTGTTCACCCCGGTGATGGTGCTGGCGATGGGAGTGTTCGCGGCCATACTGTAACTGTGGGTGGACAATCCCCTCACCGACTTCAGGGCCGCGGGATCGGCACAGATCGCCTCGATCATCTCCAGAGATGAGCGGTCGTTGTTGGCCCGTTCGGGAGCGACGATACCGACCTCCTGTAAACCGCGTTGGTCCAGCTCCGTACGCAGCGACTTCACGCCATCGACCACCTGCTGGGGGGAAAACTTCTCCGGTTCGTTGGCCAGCCCGGTGACATGAATCGTAACCTGATGCCGGACTTTCAACTGCAGGATGAACTCCGCCAGCTTCCTTCCATAATCGGCCATGGGTTCCGCAGGGGCCTGTTCGCCACGAGCGGGGGCCAACAGATTTGTCGTCACGCCCTGCTTCTCCGCCAGTTCCAATCGTCCGCTCTCGAGGTAGCGCCGCGCGAAAGTAGCCAGCATCGTTTCCACCGTTTCTTTCTCCCCGCTGGGAGCCCAAAGGCGGACCACGTTCATCTTCAGGTCACCGAAGACCCGCTTGGAGAAATCGGGAAGTACCCCCTCGGGCAGGGCATTCAACTCGGTTGCCAAACTCGTCCCAAAACCGAGCAGCGTTTGTGCCGGTTCGGGCTCGATCCTGAGAAGGATCGATTCGTTTTCGTCAGTCTGTGCGTGGCTGCTCAAAGCGAAAGAGAGGCATAGGCACATCGTGAATAGTGAGCGCAAGGTTCGGGAGGAGATCATGGGGAGAAGAGTAATCAGGATTACTGAACTACTGATAGATGGCATGGGGTTGTCAGGTGGGGATTAAACCCACAAATTGACTTCGATAAAAACCCATACACAAATCAATCCTACCGAACTCCACTCCACAATCAAGCTCGGCATTGATGCTCACGCCAAGTGGTTTTACGTCAGTCGCCAGCTCGACGGGGGCTCGTGAGCAAGCCGACAAACGATGATCGCTTTTCGTTGATGAGATCGAGAGTTCCTTTCAACCCAATCTCTTCAAGCTGGATCGCTTCTCCCCGAATTGCCTCGGCCTGCCGGGCCTTCACAAGGTTGTAGGCGATCTGGATTATCTTTATCGTTTTCCGCGCCATCTCCGGTGTCTTCACCCGGAGCATCTCGAAGTTCATCGTAGTTTTGATGTCGCGAATATTCACTTCAATACGCCAGCGTTCTGCATAGAGTAGAGCGATCTCCGCAGTTGGATAGTCTCCGGCATCGATCAGGGTCGTCACCAGGTAGATCGGGACTTTTTTCCCATCGCGTCCCGGCACTGCGACTTTCACGTAGCGAACATTCATCGTCTCGGGAAGCGCATTCCACTCCTCAT
>JAGNMT010000350.1 GCA_017991025.1 Verrucomicrobiales bacterium | reverse complement strand
CTCACTGCGAGAGTCTATCGGATGATCGCGTCAACCCTGGCAAAGCCATTCTGTCTGAGTATCGAGCGGGTCGCCAACTGGCTGAGTCAGTCCCTGACTTTCCTACGATCACTTGACGAAATTCTCAAATACGACCTGCGTCACCTCCTTCATGATAAAAGGAAAAGAAAAACACTCAGGGCGTTGAATATCAAACTCGTAGACTTAAACTGACGCGAATGGGCAAGGGGTCTAAAGGTTTTCCTTAGGCGGAGCAGCCCAAAATGGAGTAGCAAAAATACTGTGAGTATCGTCGTGTTGTGCTACCCTTAGTGTCTATGAAGGCACCCGCCCGGCACGTAAAGAGACTCATGGCGATCATGATGATTATCGTTCTCGTGGGATTGGCCGAGTCGGTGCCCCGCCGTACGCACGATATGCCCCTAAGGGTGGCAGTGGGACTCTGGCCCGGTTCGGAGACGTTCCTGATGGCGAGGGAGCGAGGCCTGCTGCCTGAGTCTCGCTTCACTTTCCTGGAGGCGACGTGGCCCTCTGCGGCCTATCGGGCCTTCGACAGTGGTGCTGTGGACGCAGCGGTTCTCACGGGGGAGGATGTCGGAAGATTACTCTCGAGCGGGAAGGGTGTCAGGGTGGTATGTTTCATGGATGAGTCGATGGGAGCCGACGCATTAGTCGCGCCCGCGAGTGTGCGGACGATCGCGGACCTGAAAGGGAAGCGGGTTGGCTTCGCCCCCCACGGGCCCGGTTTTCACCTCTTTTCTGAGGCACTCGCCGCTTCCGGTCTCACGATGAAAGACGTCGAAGCCGTGTCGCTCCTGCAGCCCGACATCCCTGATGCACTTCTTCGGGGAGAGGTGAGTGGGGTGATCGCCACCGAACCGTGGATACGGGAGATGGTGGCAGGCGGGGCACATGTCCTGATGAATTCGAGTGAGCTTCGGATTCCGATCTTTCGCCTCCTGGTGGTGAAGGAGGCGGCGATGAAGGATCAACGTGAAGAGTTGGTGGATCTCGTGGGTGCCCACTTCGCGATGGTCACTTCGTTACAAAGCGCGGAGACCGATGGAGGTATCGCTACTGTCTTGCAGCGCCAGCACATGTCGCGCGAACGATTTTTGGAGATGATGTCTACCATTCGGATCTTTGATCGTGAAGAGAACGATGCCTTCATGATGGATGCTAGCCCTGCGATGGCCGACATTTTGAATCCGGTCGATCCGGGAGGGGCTTTCGCTTCAAATGGTCCGGTTTTTGGTGGGGCAAAATGGCGGGACCAGTCAATCCTCAACGAGGCAGCACCGTGAAGGCGATTCGATCCATCAAATCGATCATTTCCCTGGTGGTCTTTCTGTTGGGGCTGATTCTCATCGGTTTGGACTGGTCGAAGAACGAACGGCTTCTCATGGACAGGACACTCGCACGGATGGAACGCGAGGCGCAATCGACCGGGGCACGCATGGCGGGCCTGATGCAACACTGTTTTCGAAACAACCAGCCGCGCGCTGCGGAGTTGGAAATGAGCTACGCGGCCCTGTTGCCGGATCTCGCGCTCGGAGTCGTCGCGGATGAGACCGGCGTCGTCCGATTCTCAACCCGTTTGCTGTGGCGAAATCGATCGCTCCGCGATACTCCGATTGCGTCGATGGCGTCTTCGGAGTTGCTCTCTCGCGCTTCATCGGACGGTGTCATCCAACGAGACGACACGCATGGACGCGTCGTCGCACTCTACCCCTTTTTCGCAACCTACGATTCCGACGATCTGGGAATGGTGGCACTCTCATACGATGCCAGCCAGGCGATGGAGCGTTCAAAGAGGGATGCTTTTTGGGAATCACTAAGCCGGGCGTGTTATCTGTCCGCAGCCTGTCTCTTGTTGTGGCTGGCGTTGGATTTCTTCGTGACCCGGCGAGTGGATCGACTCCTGGAATTCGCGAGCGGGATGCAAGAGGGTCTGCCCGTTCCGAATCCGGAAACCGGGACGGATGAACTCGGCCTAATCGCACATACATTCGCCGATTCCGTTGAGAAGCTCCGCGAGACCGAGGCGCGATTACTGGAGGCGTCGGAAGAGGAAAGACGGAGGATCGGACGTGACATTCACGATGATGTCTGCCAACGCATCGCGGCAGCGCAACTGAAATGCGGGGTACTCAGCAGTGTGCTGTCCCGCGATGGATTACCGCATGCCGACCTGGCGGTCGATGTTGCCAAGGAGCTGCAGGAAGCGGTGATGATCACCCGAGGGTTTGCCCACGGCCTCAATCCGGTACGCGTGGGAACGGAGGGGTTGGAGGTGGCGCTATCGGAAATGGGGGGCACACTGGAACGATCCTTCGGACCCGACTTCGAAGTCAAAACGGATATTGGGGACGTCCAACTAAGCCCTGCGGTACAAACCCACATTTTTCGTATTCTACAGGAGCTCATGACAAACGCCGCCAAACATGCGCACCCGACCTGGGTTCGGACACGAGTGATCCTTGATGGTCCGCGGTTGAGGATGGAGGTGGAAAATGATGGCCTCGAATTCGACTCCGAAAACGCGGGCACAGGAGGGTTGGGCTTGCGATTCGTCCAGCAACGCGTGCGTGCCCTCGGGGGACGACTTCAGTTTCTTCCGAGGGGAGATTCGCGGGAAGGGGTGCTGGCAATCTGCGAGGTTCTCCTTGGCGAGCATCAGTTTTCAACGAACTAAATTCAATTCTATGAGTAATGCGGTTTCTCCATCACCCTGTCGTGTCGCCATTGTGGACGATCACTATTTTATGAGGGAGGGGACGAGATTGTTTGTATCAACGACACCGGGATATGCCTGGTGTTGGATGGCATCCAGCGCCGCTGAGGCCATGGAGATGCTCCAAAAGGAGATGCCCGACTTGCTTTTCGTGGATATCACACTTCCTGACCGCAATGGGCTGGAACTGATCAAGGACCTTCACACGCTCTTTCCTGATCTGGCCATGATCGTCCTCTCGATGCACGAGGAAAAACTGTATGCGCATCGCGCTCTAAAGGCTGGAGCGAAGGGATATCTTCGAAAAGATGCGATGCACGAGGATTATGAAAAAGCCCTTCAACTAGTCCGGGCTGGTGGCATCTACGTGAGCGACACGAGCTACAAAGAGATAGTCGGTGCGTATTCCTCAGGTAATCCACCATCCGCGGGGACGGGTATTGAGCTGGGCGCATTGACAGATCGGGAGTTGGAGATATTTCAGATGCTGGGTGATGGAAAGAGCACGCACGAAGTGGCCGCTTTGTTGCGAATCAGTCCGAAGACCGTCGATGTCCACAAGATGAATATCCGAATCAAGATGGGACTAGAGGACGGCTCTGCGGTTGTTCGCAGAGCTATTCAATGGTTCGAGTCAAAGCGCTACAGAAGTGCATGAAAGTAGAGTAGGTCAGGTGGAGGTATGGGCCATCCGCGAGGTGCTTCTCTATTCGTCTAAAGCAACCCCTTATAGCGGCGGATTGCCCAAGAGGATAAGAATCTAGTCAATGAAACATCCTCTTCAATTGAACGGTAAGTATCCTTCAGTGGATTTAACGAACTACGAGCGGATATCCGGAGTGACCACGATTGCCCTCCAAGTTACTCCCGGACTCGCGGAGCAGCTTCTCGCGCGGAATACACAAAACCGGAAAATCTCCGAAAAAGTGGTCCAGAAATATGTTGAGGAGATTCATGCTGGGGACTGGAGGCTGACTCCCGCAGGGATCGGTTTCGATTCTCGCGGCATCCTTTTGGATGGACAGCATCGTTTGGCCGCAATCGTGAAATCTGATCGGTCGGCACCATTGCTCATCACCCTCGGACTTCCTCCGGCCTCACAAGAAAAAATAGATAGGCAGCGGCGGCGGACGCTCTTCGACGCCCTATACCTCGCAGGGCACGCTTACTCGAGGCAGGAGGTGGAGATCGCGACCTGCCTTACCCGGATGCGCCAACACAGCGACAGTGGTGTGGTTCCCTCGGACTCGCTCGTGAAAAAAACCCTGATTAACTGCCTGGACCACATCCGCGCAGTGCTCAAGGACGCTGACAAGAAAAAGAAAGGCTTGAGCCAGGCATCCTTTCTCGCCGCAGCCGTTCTCTTCCATGAGATCGATTCCGGAAAATGTTCCGAGTTTCTTGAAGGTGTGAAAACAGGCGAGATGCTCGAACAGGATCATCCGGCAATGCGCCTCCGCCGTTTCCTTCTCGGAGAAACCGTGGTGGCGGCGATGCCGCGGGGCGGTGCTAATCAGAGTTTCATCTTCCGGCGCGCTGTCTTCGCGATGCAGGCGCATCTCGACGGGCGAAAGATTTCCGCCTTACGGGAAGCCGATGGTTTCGTGGTAATGCCAAAGGCCCGCGAAATGGTGTCGGTCGCGGTTTCTCGCTGAGGTTTCTCGGGCCGGGGGAAAATCCATCGTGAGAAGATGCAGGATGTGCCAACTACTGCTTCAATCACTACGATAGGGATAATGTGATCACCCTCACTGCGGTCCCCGAATCGGAAACGGGGTCGGCACCGCTTTCGACGATTGCCCTCAGCCTCTTCATGGAATGGTGTCGGCGCGGATTTGTGCAAGGGGGAGACGCGGGCACGGCGATTCACGGTCCCGATACACGACCGGGATTGGGACAATCGAGATGGGTGCCGCAAGGCAAGCGAATCGAAGCGTTGCGGAGATAGACCCTTTGCCAAAATTTTCTTCCGAAGTTCGAAATTATAACTTGTACAAATTTTTCTACCTGCAATGGTAGCGAATCGCACGTGTCCGCCAACTTCCCAACCCAGAGAATTGCTCCATCGAAG
>JAGNMT010000349.1 GCA_017991025.1 Verrucomicrobiales bacterium | reverse complement strand
GATGTAGGTCGAACCGCTCTCTTCGTCGCGGAGGATGCGGGGAAGTCGACTGGATCCCTTTCGATCATAGAGGCTGCCCCGCTCGTCAATGAACCCGCTCACGCCGGTGTTGGCGGCTCGGATCATGGGGCGGCGCAATTCGATGCAGCGGAAGAGGGCATTGTCAAAATGCTGGGCGGGTTGGGCGCTGTCATAAAACCATCCGTCGTTGGTGACATTCACCATGATCTGCGGCCCGGGCCGGATGAATTTCCGGGTATGGCGAGGGACGGTGTCTTCAAAACAGATCAGGGGAATGATTCCGATCTCATGCTCGTCCTTTTCGATCATGAGAGGTTCGTAGGAAACTCCCGGAGTGAAATCATTCTCAATGATACCGCCGGCGATCCACTCGAAGACCGGAAACTTTTTCCGGAAGGGGATGAACTCTCCGAGCGGGACGAGGTGGATTTTTTTGTACATCTGATAGGACTCCGTATTGCCCTTCATGATCGTGATCGTGTTGTAGATCTCGGTTCCCTGCAGATTGGTGTCCTCGAGCCCGGTGATGAGGTTGAAATCATCGCCCTTGAGGATGTGATCGTTGAAGTAATCCTGAACCCACGGGGAGAAGAAGAGGCCGGGGATGGCCGACTCGGGCCAGACCACGAGATCGTGGGGGCTCGTTTCGACAAAGGTTCGCGTGAGGTCGCGATAGTCGAAGATGATTTTCTGTCGCAGGGTGAGATCTTCCGACCATTTGTCCTCGAGGGAAATGTTCAACTGCAAGACACGAGCGCGCACGTCTATCGTCTCTGTTGGCTTCCGCGTCATCGCTGCACTGCCGTAAAGAAAAAGGCCCATCACCATCATGACCCCGAGGGCGAATTCGAAATGAGGACGAAGACGCTTCCGCTGCTTCACTTCGAATCCGAGCCTCACCAGAGTACAGAAAATAATGATGCCGACGAACATGAGGACAAAACCGTAGCCGGTGATTCCGATGACATCGGCAAACTGCACGAGGAGAAGCTGATCCTTCAGCGCGACGCCGAGACCGTTCCATCCGTAGCCGGTGAAAAGAATCCCGCGCAGCCATTCCAGTCCGCACCAGGCGGCACCATTGAGAAACGCGACTTTAATGGCAGCGAAGGACTCTCCGAAAAGATCCCTTCGGCCTGTTTCAGGCCCTGGCATTGTCCATCGCCCGACGGTGGCAGCAAAGGCCCCGAAGGCCGCGAAGTAGAGTCCGAGATAGAGTGTGAGGGCGAGGAGGGCGGCAATGCCGGCCCAGATCGTTCCGGCAACCCGTGAGATTTCAGTGATGAAGCTGACATTAATCACAAAAAAGCTCAGACCCGAGAGATAACCGAGCGTGAAGCCGCGTTTCCAGCGGGCTTGACCTGGTTTCCGTGGCTCGGAAAACCAGAGCGCGGCGAGCAGCGGAGCCGACCAGATCCAGACCAGCTCCCCCATGTCCCACCTCGGGTAACAGAGCGCCAGGAGAATCCCGCTGAGCACTGCCGCCGCCTCAGGCCGGTAGCGGAGGAGGGAGTGCAGCAGGGACTTTCGGGTGGAGGGCATGAAAAGGGTGTTTGGATTTCGGGTAGGCACCCCTGAAGAAGCGGCGGGCCCGGAAACACTCAACCGAATTTTCAGCCAGAGTCGATTTTTCTTTCGTGACGGGGGATTTGGAAGAGGAATACCCGGTCAGAAGGATCTCGTCACCTCCCGCGCCGCCGCGTGGATCTTTACAATACCCGCCTTTTCCGAGGCATGCCCGGGCGGGCGTCAGTCCTTCGGAATGAATGGCCGTACCTTTTCGACGAGCAGCTTGTAACCGGCTGCGCTGAAGTGCAGTTTGTCATCGACCATCAGTTCGGGGCGCGGCTTGCCTTCGGCGTCCAGCGTCAGGGTTTTGCAGTCGACGTAATTCAGGTTTGGTTGCTCATTGCAGTAGGCGGCGATGAGGTCGTTGAGCCTATTGCCCTCCTCGACCTGGGCCCATCGCTTGATCGTGGGGCTGAGACCGAGGTAAACGATTTCGATGTCGGGCAGTCTGGTTCGCATTTTGGCGACGAAGTCCTTGTAATCCTGGAACACTTCTGCGGCCTTCTTTCCGGCGTTGACGTCATTGCCACCGGCGCGCAGGACGATCATGCGCGGTTCATAGGGAAAGATCATACGGTCCGCGTAGTGGGTGGAATCGACAATCTGATTGCCGCCGAAGCCGCGATTCAGGACAGTGGTTCCCTTAAAGTCTTCGGCCAGCGTCTTCCACCGAACGATCGTGGACGAGCCAACAAAGAGCACGGCACCCTTTGGCGGGGGTGTTTGGGCATCTGCCGCTTCAAAGGCGGCGACGGACTTCTCCCATTTGGCGAAGTCGTGCGGTTTCGGGCTTACGATTGGAGTAGGGGTTTCGGCCTGAAGGCAGGACGATAGGCCGAGGATGGAGGCGAGGGCGAGGGGGCGTAAGCGCATGATGGCGGGAACGTAGCGATCCTGCCGCCGGATTGCCAGTAGGAAATTTCGGCTCCAACAGGAGGGTCTCGTCGTGCAAGCTCAGTTCCCGGGGCGGCAGGCTGGAGGCGGCAGACTGCAGGCGGGAGCATGAGTCGCTGCCGCTTCCAGCCTGATTCAACTGGAGGCCTATCGGGAAAGGCAATAGAATGAACCTCCATGAGAGATCACACAAAACTTCGAGCTTTTGAATTGGCAGACCAAACGGCGCTTCAGGTTTACCGGAACACCGCCTCGTTCCCGAAGGAGGAGATGTTCGGTCTTACTTCACAAATTCGGCGGGCGGCAGCCTCTGTTGCCTCGAAATCGACTATGGCTCCGCGCGAGAAGTCGAATATCAAATCGGCCTTTCCTACCGACTCGGGTTCCTTCCTGAGCTGACTTAAGCCGATCTAAGCTCCCTGTCGACCAAGACAGCCAAAGTAATTAACGGATTATTGAAAGCACTCCGGCGATCCTAACCTCCTCTAGCCTGCAGTCTCCAGCCTCTCGCCTTCCACGCTCCCGACCTCGATTTCGGTGATGGACGGGTGCTTGTTCTCGATGCCGCCGATCCGTTTCCGATGGATGATCTACCGGTCTACGCGGCTATGAACTAAGCGTGTCTGCTCCGAACCGTTATCTGCCCTGTTTCAAAACGAAACGGGGCGGGATCGGTTCACCATGTTCAGGAGGTTCCACGAGTCGCGATTCCACGAGCGAAAACACTGATCGAGAGTTTGAAAAGCTTGACCGACCTCCATCATTTCGACACAATCCTTTGAAATGAACCCGTTTAGCCCCTTCCTCCCCCCGAACCGCCTTTATCCCCGGCCTTCCGGTAGGGCGGGTGCGGACGGGACGAAAAAGCAATTCCCTGCCATCAGTTTCCGAATGATCAATTCGCGTATTCTGCTGCTGGCGATCCCCATGACCAGCGGCATTTCCGTAGCAGCCGATCCACCCCAGTTAACTTCGGTCCGGGCGAGTTATGTGAAGCAAATCGAGGCCGCCACGGCCCCGATAACCGAGAAGTATGTTGCGTATCTTGAGAATCTCAAAAAGGAACTTGGAGCCAAAGGTGATCTCAATGGCGCACTGGCCGTTCAGAACGAACTGGATTCCATCGCGGGCTCGGCAAAAGTGGCGGCTAATTCAGCGGGAAGCGATCGAATTGTTGTTTGGAACCAGAACAACAACGCCAAGGGTGATCGAGGCACCGAAAGAATCAACGTGAGTCTTCTTTTGGACGGCCGCGAAGTCTGGACCAAGAAGTCGATCAAGGTTGAGTGGGATCCGGTCAACCAGGGAAAGGTCGAGATCCCCACTCCTTCGGTGGTCGCGGACACACTTCGCGTCGAAATTACCAGGTCGGTCAATGACAAGGGAGGTCTCGCCGAGGTCGAGTTTTTCCAAGGCGGCCGGAACGTAGCTCTCGGTGGTGACGTGAGGGTTAGCGCGGTGTGGGAGAACAACCCCAATCATGTTGGAACGATGCTCGCCGATGGCGTTCCGTCCACCTATTGGCTGATTCCGAATAAACAGGAAGGTTGGGCTGAGATCGTCCTGAAGCGTTAGGTTCAAAGAATTTCCCGACACTGATACTGTCGTGGCCGTCCACGAAAGTATCGAGGCGCGCGAGGGGAAGGTGTGGGGGATTTTGGAGAAGTTTTGTCGAGACTGATCACGATCATTCCCAACCGGAAGGCGATCGATGAGTGCCGGAAGGAGCAAGAAAAATGAAACTGAGCAAAGAAGAAAAGAAAATTGAAGCGTTTTACGAGACCGATTCGCTTGAGTTGCGCAAGCCCGACAAAGCCCTTCACAAGCAATTGAAGTCGGCTGCGGACAACACCTTCAAGTAGAATCGGAGCATCAATGTTCGCTTGTCCGAACGCGACATGGTTGGAATCCAGCGCGTCGCAGCCGTCAAGGGGTTCCCTACCAGTCCCTGACTTCTGGTTTGATTCACCAGTTTATCGAGGGCGCGTCGTTCTCCCAATTGTCCTCGGCAAACGAACTCGCCATCCCCTTCGCCCGCATCGACGAACTCCTCTCCGCCTCGTGGAAATCCCACGGCATCGAGGCGCCCGCTCCCGCCAGCGACGAGACCTTCGTCCCACGCGCCTATCTCGACCTTGTCGGCCGCATTCCGACCCGGCTCGAAGCGCTCGCGTTTCTCGAGGACTCCGACGCGGAAAAGCGGGACCGTGTCGTCGGTTCGCTCCTCAAGAGCGCCCCCGCGCATTTCGAACCCCCTCCATCCCCGGCCTTGCGGTGGGGCGGTTGCGGACGGGCTGAAAAAGCAATTCCTATCAATTCAATAATTACCACAACCTCCCCCTCATATCCGC
>JAGNMT010000348.1 GCA_017991025.1 Verrucomicrobiales bacterium | reverse complement strand
AACCCGAGAGAACGGTTTCCCTTCCCAAAGATTCTGCAGAGGAGGATCTCACTGTTGACCGATCCATTGATGAGCAGATTGAAGACGAAGAAGAACTTTCCAGAGAAGAGAATCTGCTGTCTTCTCCCTCGCCGTAGTCAAATCTCCGCATACAAAATCAGCGGATAGAAAGCGCTATTGCGGTATGATGAGTGTTTGAGTGCCCCGGCACAATCTGCTATGCCTGCCAGAATCTCAAAATTGGATGCATTCCAGAGGATTTTCAGATATCTCCTTCTCTTCCTCCTCGGCCCCTGCCAGTTCTGTCGCCCTTCTTCCAGCGGATAAACCGGCGACTGCAAAAAGTCCGGAGCCGTTACCAGTCACCGTTTTCATGGTTGGAGATTCAACGATGGCGGATTATCACCTGAAATCAGCCGGACCGATTCGGGGTTGGGGCAGATGTTACCTCTCCATTTTCTGCCGAATGATTCCATCGTAAATCGGGCTGTTTGCGGATACACGACAAAATCCTGCCTCGCAAATCGATGGCCCGATATCGCTTCTGTAATTCAGCCTGGCGACTACGTGATTATTCAGCTTGGACACAATGACAGTAAGTCAAATAAGCCCGGATACTGCCCTGTTTTCGGAACTTACAAGGAGAACCTGGAGCGCCTCGTACGCGAAACAAGAGAAAAACAGGGGATTCCGGTCCTTGCCACTTCGGTAGCCCGCCGCGCCATCTCAAGATTGGCGGTCGCCGACGTGACCATGAGCTCTGGGTGTAGCTTCGGGAGGAGTTGGGGAACGTGGAACGAATACCGTGAAGTAGTATTTTGTGGTATGTTCGTCGGGAATAGTTCAATTCCTGTCAATGAAATTAACGGATACCGTGCGGGAGACATTCTTCCTTGAGACGGTTAGAGGTGGATGAAACGATTTGGACTATTTGCAGAATAATGCAACGTCGACCAATCCCTTTGATAGAGCGAATGCGCTAAAATCCGCTGGGGTTAATTCGCTTCAACAGCTGTAAGAAAGCCGCCGAGTGTGTTGGGTCGATAAGGTGACATAGCTCGTGAGCGACGACGTGGCGAGCGAACTCAGGTGTTTGGGTGGTGAGAAGCCAGTGGAAACGAATTTTACGCGACGCACTGCAACTCCCCCACCGGCTACCCAGCTCTCTCACATCAAACGGCGGAGGCTCTATACCCAACTTCTTCGAGAACTCTTCGATCCATTGAGGCAGCGCAAGTTGAAGCTGCTCGCGGAACCATCGCTTAAATAGCTGATGCCCGACATCAGGGTTCGAAGGCTCGGCAAGATATAAATGGAACCTGCCTCCCGCTTGTTCAAGCCACGAGCGTTTTCCCTCCACCTTGTGTATCCTCAGCAAATACTGTCTCCCAAAGAAACGGATGCTGTCACCTGCCTTGAGCACCTGTGGATAAATCGGAGCGTGACGTCTCGCAAGATCGAGCTTCTGGAGAATCCAGGCACCCTTTTTCAAGACCAATGGGCGTATCGCCGAAGCACGCATCCCTGCCGGCGCGGCTACCTCGACCCATGGACCACAAACCGTGATCCCGAGTGTTTTTCGCTCGCGTGACCGGCGGATCTTATACGCGATCTCCGTGTTGCCGAATCGGACGGCGTCCCGATGGAATGTTCCTGCCATAAGTCAGCGACGGAGGTGTACCTTGGCGAGCTCCATCAATGAGCCCACGAGTGGTTCGATCGCATCGGCGGGAATCGTGTAATCAAGGCGTAGCCGCCGCTTGATCGCCCGGCGCATGTCGCGCATCACCTCTTCCTTGGTCTCCCAGTCGATCACGGCGATTTCCTGGAGATCGGCGAGGATCTCTCGCGTCAGTTTTGGCAGGTCAGGCTCCGTGTCTTCGGCGACACCCTCCTTCGGTTTTTCGAGGGCCTTTTGAATGGCGTGGAAGAAGGGAAGTTCCTCTGTCTTCACACCCTGACGGCCGGCCTCCTGATCGCGTTGCCGCATCTCACGGGCGAGTTCGCCGAGGAGGCGGAATTCGGCGATGTCATCAAGACGGCTGGCCTTCCGTTCGCCGATGATGCGGGCGAGGCGTTCGCAGAGACTTTCGAAGAAGACGGGATCTTCATGCAGCTTCACGCTGATCGTATGCCGGATTGCGTGCTCCATACGCATCGCCTTCGCACGCGGGCTGCGCAGTTTTTCAATCTCCACCGAAAAGTCTTCACCGAGAATATCGATCGGTTTGAGCAGTGGGATGATCTCTTCGCCGCGGACGTGACGGTCGATCAGTTGCCGGATCCGGGCCGAGCAGTCGGGGATGGACAGATCGCGTTCCTGAAAGGCGCTTTCGGCCTCTTTCCGCACCCGCCGGTACCAGGCGAGGTCGGGGAGAAAGTCGAGCGCCCGCGGATCGGGGAGCAGTTGCTCGATCGAGTGGTAGAAGTCCCGGTATCGGGCGAGGAAGATGGCGCGTCTATCGTCGGCTTCGATTGCCTCCAGCCACGGTTCGATCACCTTCCGCGAAAGGCCTTTCGGGAAACAGTCGGCGAGATCGTTATGGCAGGCCCGCAGGCGGGCGTAGGCCTCTTCTCCGAGGCGCTCCACAAGGATCTCACCGGGATCGACATCCTCGTGCAGACCTTCGAGGGCCTGATCCAGAAAGCCGGAGACACCCCAATAATCCACCACCAGCCCCCACTCTTTGCCGAGTTCGGGCAGGGGGCGGTTCACCCGGGCGATCGCCTGGAGCAGATTGTGTTCCCGCAAGGGTTTGTCGAGGTAAAGGACCCTCTCGACTGGAGCATCGAACCCTGTCAGGTATTTTTCGGCGACGACGATTAGGGCAAGACGGTCCGGCGGATCGTTGAGAAACTGCTCGATGATTGCCGATTCGTTGGCGAATTTCCGTTTCAGCTCCCAGAGCGCGTCGTCGCCTTTCGGCGGATCGGAGATGAGGAGGGCAACTTTACCCGGCAGGAGCCGGTCGAGCGCCTCGTAGTAGCGGGCCGCCGCCTTTTGCGAGCAGGCCGCGACCTGTCCCTTGAAGCCATCGGCCATAAAGTTCTCGCGGTAATGTTTCGCGATGTCGTGGGCGATCATCTCGATGCGGTCCTCGGCCTCGGCGATGCGGCGCATCGTCGCTTCCTTCTTCTTCACCAGTTCGCGCTGTTCCTCGGTGAGATGGACCAGCTCCGCGTCGAAGATCGGGTCGAGCCGCTTGCCCCACACGGCGAGGTCGGGAAGGCGATTTTCATAAAGGATCGGGACGGTGGCTCCGTCCTGCACCGAGACGGGCATGGTGTAGCGGTGGATATAGCTGCCGAACTTTGCGAGGGTTTTTGCGATCGGCGTACCGGTGAAGGCGATGAAGCAGGCGTCGGGCATGGCCTCGCGGAGCCGCGCGTTGAAGACCCCGTATTCGGTGCGGTGGGCCTCGTCAATCAGTACGATGATCTTGCCGCCACGGTGCATCGGCACCTTGATCCGGTGCAGGCCCTTGCGCGTGAGGTCTTCTTCGAATTTCTGGATCGTCGTCAACAGGGTCTGGCCCTCGGCATTGTCGAGCAACTGTCCGAGATGGCGCACGCTCGCGGCGGTCACGGGATTTTCGAAGCCGCAGTTCCGGAAGGTGGTCGCGATCTGGCGGTCGAGGTCGCTCCGGTCCGTTACGATGACGAGACCCGGATTCTCCAGTTCAGGTGAGCGTCGCAGGCGTAGGGCCAGCCACAGCATCGTCAGGCTCTTTCCGCTGCCCTGGGTGTGCCAGATCACGCCGCCGCGTTGTTTCAGTGGTCCGCGTCCGCGGTCGGAGACGCGATCGTCGGCATCGATGACGGCCTCCCATTGTTGATAGCGGGCCAGCTTTTTCACGAGCCGACCGCCGCGCCGCTCGTAGGCGACAAATCCCCGGAGAAAGTCGAGCAGTTGCGCTGGTTCGCAGAGCGAGGCGAGGGTTTCATCCTGCGGTGTCGGGGTGCGGCCCAGCGCCGAGGTGAGACTCTCCTCGGTGAAGGGGCGCAGGCTCTTCCAGCGGGCGTAATGGCGTAGTTCAGTCGCGACCGTGCCGTAGCGCGCGTCGTGCCGGTTGAGGGCGAGGCAGAAATGGATGGTCTCGAAGAGGCGCGGAGCTCCAGTTTCGGCGCGTTGATAGGCGAGTAGATCCCCGACGCCCTTCTCGATCGCGTGGGGATCGGCGGGATCCTTGCACTCGATTACAACGAGAGGCAGACCGTTGACGTGAATGACAAGATCGAAGCGCCGTTCGCGCTGCGGTCCTTTCACCACGAATTCTTCGGTGACGAGGAACTCGTTGTTCGACACCGTCTCGAAATCGAAGAAACGCACGCTGCGTCGCATCGGCGGTTGCCCGGGGACTGAGGCGGGTTCCTCGACGCTGACCCAGCGCGAGAGGAGCACGTGGAGCCGTTCGTTCGCCTCGAGGAGATCCGGACCGGCGGTTTGGCGCAAGGTGAGGATCGCCTGGCGCGCCGCGCCTTCCCCGAGACCCGGATTGACGCGTTTCACGGCAGCGAGAAGGCGCGACTCCAGCCACGGGTCGGAAAGGGTGCCGCGTTCCTTGGTGAGTTCCGCGCCCGTCGTCGCCGAATAGCCCAGCACGTCGCGGAGAAGGGCGAGGGCGGGGGTCTGGCTGTCGGGGCGTTCGGGCATGATGAAATTTCTGAATTTCAGCCGAAGAGAATTTGATCTGGGTATTTTTGAAGGATGTATACCAGGTCATCGAAGGTTCCTCCGTTGTGTCGTGGCGGATCGAAATGGATTCGATGTTGAATACCCGGAGAGAAAATTGCGGAATATCGGTTCTTAAGTGATTCGGCGGCTGCTGACTCTTCG
>JAGNMT010000347.1 GCA_017991025.1 Verrucomicrobiales bacterium | reverse complement strand
TCGGGCTGAAGACGGCCCAAACCCGGGAGTGTCCGAAAGTTTGCCCGAAAACACCCATCAGAACGGCCAAAAATCCGCAATCTTCGCAGGAAACCGCCCGTTTTTTTTCCCCAACAAACGCGATCAATCTCCGGACAAACGCGATTATTCGCCGGACAAACGTCAACATTTTCCGGAACGGCGGGATTTTCTTCCGGAAAATCACGATCTTGCGCCGCTGGAACGCGATCTTGCGCCGGAACGGCGCACTCTTCCGGCGGAATCACGCAGGCTTCTCACGACTCTCGAATGGTTCCAAGGGACAGACAATCTATCGTCTATCTATCGTCTCACGTCGTAAAGCAGCCCGTTGCGGTGAAGGACTGGTTCCAAGGGACAGACAATCTATCGTCTATCTATCGTCTCACGTCGTAAAGCAGCCCGTTGCGGTGAAGGACGGTCTCCCGGTCGAGCACAGCGGTGATGGCGGGGTCGGGGATTTCGCGGTGACAAATTGTCTGTCCCTTTAGAGGGGGTTCGGCCGCAGCAGCCACTGGATCCTCGTCCTGTTACGCAAATTCCAAGGGACAGACAATCTATTTCCCCCACGATATTGGAGACCCTACCTTTCTTCCCCAAAGGGACAATTCAAAGGGACAATTCCAAGGGACAGACAATCTATTTTCCCCACGATATTGGAGACCCTACCTTTCTTCCCCATGCCGCGACGGTGCAGTGTTTCCCGCCTGCAGCAGCAGTCAATTCCAAGGGACAGACAATCTATTTTCCCCACGATATTGGAGACCTTACCTTTCTTCCCCATGCCGCGACGGTGCAGTGTTTCCCGCCTGCAGCAGCAGTTAAAATGGACTCACGCGAAATTCTAACGGCCGCACGCTCAGAAATTATCTCGTCCGGTCCCATCATGGCACAACTGATCAAAAGTCAGCCCCTTGGGTGACGGATTTAGGAACAACTCACACACAGGGAGGGACCACCCTCAACCTGTCTGGTCAATCCTCAGATCGCGCAGCACACGCAGGTCTCCCCAGTCCGCGCCTTTCATTTGCCGCGCCCCGGTTTTTCGCTTTTCTCCAAAGATCGCGCGATGGAGCTCAAAGACGCTCTCGACAAAGGCGGCACTTCCGAAGACCGCGCCATCGCTGAGATAACGCACACGCAGGCGGATGATCCGATGGAGCGGGATTATGCCACCGTTTTCCAGTTCGGCTTCGACCTCTGCTTGGGTAAAGCCACCCTTTCCCCGGCCCGCTCCGGCTTCGCCACTTTCGCCTACTTCGCGGACCTCGCCCTGATCATAGAGCCACAACCTATATATCCTCCCTGTCTCGTTCCAATTCTGTTCGGAATCGTCCCCGCTCACCTGCGGCGAGTTTCGCAGGATCCTGCCGAGTCCGATCCTGGCCCAGTGGTTGCCACCTACGGCGGAGGCGTAGCCCGACCACCGATAGTCCTCCACTTTGTCCACCATGTGAGCCCGGATCGGATTGAGATCGATGTAGGCGGCGATGGTCATGAGCGCCTTTTCATCTCCTTCTACGAGGAGGCTCTTAAAGCGCTCTTCCCATAGCGTCCCTTTGCGCTGGTGACGGCGATTATACCAGGAGCTGAAGCGCTGTTTCAGCTCCTGAAGAAAGGTGGAGAGATTGCCCATGCGACCGCGATACCGGTCGAGGATTTCATTTTCCCAACGTGAATTCCCCGCCGCAGCCGCTCGCACTAATTCCTGTCGCACCGTTTCTACGGTGAATTCATCGTAGAGCAGTCCGATGCGGTGAAGGATGGTCTCCCGGTCGAGCGCAGCGGTGATTTCGGGGTCGGGGATTTCGAGGAGGAGGTGGAAATGGTTCGACATCACGCAATAGGTGACGGCCCGAACACCGTGAAAGGCCTCCAGCTTGCGCATAAGGACCACAAAGTGCTCCTTTTCCTCGTCACCGAGAAGGAATTCACGTCCAACGATGCGGGAAAGGCAATGGTAGTAGCTGAGACAGAGCCCTTTGATTCGAGATTGGCGCATGCCAATAAGTGTTCATAAAAACACTTAATTCAAGTTAAATTCGTCACTGCGGGCAACAAATTGTCTGTCCCTTGGAATTGGTCGTCCCTTGGAATTCCGTCGTCAAAGACGATGGCCTCGCGGTGGTTCCCGCGGGCCATGACGTGATCTACCGCGTTCTCGTATTCGACTCGCGGGGTTCGGGGCATAGGTGAGGGTGAAAGACGGGCAGGAGTTTGGCACGAAATGTTGCATGACCCCTAAATCCCTGGGCGATGAAGCTTGCCCCGAAAGTAAAATCCAGAGTGGGAAAGTAAGTTGGAGTGTGGTAAAGAAAATTCTAGGATCCAAGTCCCGCAGTAATATACAGACGTGCAACGGGCTGTCCCTAAATCGCGAACGGAGTCTCCTCATTTCCGACCCGTAGGAAGTCTCCAAACCACGGTGAAGTTCGTTGCTCGGAACGTATCATGGTTATGGCCCAGACCACTCTGAAGGTGGGATTCGAACATAGGCATATATGGTTTCAGCCGCCATAAACGGAGGAACGGAATTGTTTGCAATCTTGGCCTCAAGATCGCGGCCAAGGTTCACAATCAGGTAGCCGACAACGCGCCGTATCTGCGTACGATGTTCGCGAGGCCCTGGATGGTGCTCCAAGCGTTTCAACCACCCGAGACATGAATGCACCGCCCAAGGATGCCACAGATAGTTGACGGATGGATTGATATCGAAAGCCTGGCCTTCGTGATTGATAAACGCCCGGGTAAAACGGCCCACACTGGGGGCAGCATCAAGGGACCGACCGGTCAACCGCACCAAGTGACGCGGAATGGCCGCAAGTATGGGAGCGGGAATATCCAAACCACATTCCGCCTCGGCCCGGAGTAATTCACTGTAGATCTGAAGCGTGAGGCCCTCGGAGACCGGTGCCTCATCGTCCGCAGCACCGCGCCAACCCGGTAAGTCGCCTCCTGGATTCCAGTGTGAGGTTAGCCATTTCGTTGTCCCGGCCAGTATCCGGTCGCGAAGAGCCGAATCGCCCATCCATGGCAAGTTCGACTCGTGAACCTCCAGAAGTGTCAGCAACGCAAGGGCCGCCGTGTAGGTTTCGTGTTTGCCGTGTTCAAGCGGGTCGGGGTAGGTATTCCATCCTCCAGAGGCTGGATCCCAGTATTGAGTCAGATGACTTTGCACTTCGGAGAGGCGCTTCTCAAACCGCTCGCGTTCCACGCCAACGATCAAACCGGGGCGACCCAAAGCGATCGAGATGGCGGTAACGTTCCACATGGTCGCCTCGGCTTGCGTGTAAAGTCCACTCGTCGAAAGAAACCCGTATTTCTTCCCGCGAGCCTCGATCAAAAGACCCTTATCGAAGGTGACGGCGAGTTCCTTCACCAGCTCGTCCAACTGCTCCGACGGCAGATCCGGGGAGCTCAACAATCCGCTAAGCGCCTGGGATTGATCCCAAACCTGAAGGGTTTTCGGATGACCTTTGCGACCTGCCGTGTCGGTCACGAAGCGGTTTCCTTTCTTCCACACGTCCAGTAATACCGTGGAGGCGGCCTGGCGGGTGTCACGCGCAGCCCGCCTGACGACGGCGTCGTCGGGAACGACCCGAAAGACCGAAGCATCAAAGCGATCGATAATCGTTCGAATCGCGCCGCCCCGAGGCACGCCAACTCCAACATCTGCCAGCGCCATGTATCCCATAAGCATGAATACAGCCGACACCAGGCCCGCGATCGACAACTGGATTCGACGGCGCAATGTCCGTTGCCGTTCGCGCTGGTGAAGTTCATCGAATCCAACGCCCAGCATTCCAGATAGGAGCTTCAGCCGGGCATTCGCCTTGCCGTCCTTTCCGGCACGAGCGTCCGCAGCAATCGGCTCTGTCGGCTCGTCGGTAAGTTCTCCATTTCTGTTCACTTTGCATCGCACCGCCTGCGGAAAACACTCCAGCTCGCCCGAGTGCAGTTTGGCGTTCGGCTCGCCATCGACAATCAGGCACAGCACCCGATCTTCCCGACCGAGTCCCTTGAAAGTCTGCACCTCGCGGTTCACCCACGGTGAAGAGGCCGCCGGCGGCGAACAAATCACGATGACGTATAGAGACTCTTCCAGCGCCTTTCGGATCTGCGTCCCCAATTCTGAGGCTCCGGGAAGCTCATCGCGATCGCGGAAGAGGGGGAACATCCGACGCGGAATCGAGCCTCCAGATAATGGTTTGCCAATCAGCGGCTGTGGAATCCGGTAGGTTTCAATTCCTTCGTGCACCCATTTGGCCCATTGCTCGTCACGATGGTTGTAGCTAACGAAGGCCCAATACTTGAACCCGGGCGGGAGGCCTTGAGAACTCGCGTCGCGCGGAGAAATCGTCGATGGCTCCACTTCATTTTCAGCCGCAGCCGGTAGGGATCGTTTCGTCGTCATCCTTCGAATAATCGCATCCCGCATCCATCAGGATATTCTGGAATCGAGCCGATGAATTCGGCTTTGTCGAGTCTTCTACGATTATTTTCTCGTGCGTCACCGGGAACGATTTTCGCCCCGGGCCAGTTTTCCCTCGTTCGTGGATGTGACGCACGAAGGTCTCGAATTTACAGTAATTTCCAGGGACAGGATGATTTTTGAGCAGCGCAAAACCATCTGTCGATCTTTTTCACGATTCCAGCGAATCCTCCTCAGGCCAACGAACCAAAGTGACCTGAAACACATTCAACCAACGGTCATCTCCAGGTATATCGACTCTCCGCCGACTTTACCTTTCGCCATTCCCGGCAAAAGCAGACAAGTTCTTCACGCATCACCCTCCCGCTCACCTTCTCAGGGTCCAGGGG
>JAGNMT010000346.1 GCA_017991025.1 Verrucomicrobiales bacterium | reverse complement strand
TCGGCGAGCAGGAGTTGGAGACGGACTACGAAGCGGCCTTCCGCTACCTCGAAAAGCACACCGAGGTGCGGGATGTCCTCCTCTCGGGCGGAGACCCGCTTCTTTTTTCCGACAACAAACTCGAAAAACTCCTCAGCCGCTTGCGCCGCATTCCCCACATTGAGTTTCTCCGGATCGGCTCGCGGGTTCCGATTTTTCTACCCCAGCGCATCACCCCCCAGCTTTGCGGGATGTTGCAGAAGTATCACCCGCTCTTCATGAGCATCCACGTCAACCACCCGCGCGAACTGACACTGGAAGTGAAAGAAGCGCTCGAACGACTCGCCGACCACGGGGTACCGCTGGGAAACCAGAGCGTCCTCCTCAAGGGCGTGAATGATGATCTTGAGATCATGAAAACGCTCATGCACAAACTCCTCATGTGCCGGGTGCGGCCCTATTACCTTTATCAGCTTGATCTCATTCAGGGTTCCTCCCACCTGGAGGCCCCGGTCGAGGCGGGAATCAAAATCATCGAGGGCCTGCGCGGCCACACCACCGGCTACGCAGTGCCACAGTATGTCATCGACGCGCCGGGCGGCGGCGGAAAAGTGCCGATCAACCCCGATTACGTGCTCCAGCGCAACAGCGAACGGACCTTGATCCGGAATTTTGAGGGGCGGACCTTTGAATACCCCGAACCGGCGGTGAGGACTGATCCCGTTCTCGAGTATTGAGATGTTGAGCCCCCGTTACTCGGAAGCGGCGAAATCAAAAATGATGTCTTTGTTCGCGAGATTGAGCCCCTCCACCGCCGAGGGGATCACGCCTGATCCACCCAGCATCACGATCGCGAGCTTGGGCATTTTTTCGACAAACTTGATGTCAGTGACCTGACGGCATTTCACGAGATTGAGCTGAACGAGGCTGCCCAGCGCCGCAACACTGCTGATGTCCGCGAGATTTTCACTGCCGACCACATCGAGTTGCTCGAGCCCGGTGGCGGATTCCAAACCTGCGAGTGAGAGGAGCTTGGGGCAGTATGTGAAACCCGCGTATTGGGAGATCCCGGACGGCATCCCTCCTAACGAACGGAGATTCGGGCAGGCCTCCAGATGGAGTTCCCGCAGGGAGCTGAGTCCGGCAAAGGGCTCGAGAGTCTCGATCGCCTCCTGTCCTCCCATCCGGAGAACCCTGAGCTTAGGCAACGCAGCGATCCCGGAGAAGTCCTTCACCTCCACGTTCCGGATATCGAGCACAATCAATTCAGCGAGTCCGCCGACACCCGGCAGTCCGCTCAGAGTCGTCGCATTGCTGACATCGAGATCGGTCAGTTGCCCCAGTCCGCCGAGCCCCTCCATCGCGGCGAGCGCCCCGCAACCATCGACATAGAGCTGTCGCAACTGCGGAAAGGGTGCGAGATCGAGCCGCTCCAGTTTCCGGCATCGGCTCAAGTAGAGATTCTCCAGGGCGGGCAGGTCGGCGATTTCGATCGCGGAAAGCGCGAGACAGCCGCTGAAGTCGAGTGTCGTAAGGCTTGGAAGATCGCGGATCCCTGCGGTCCCGGAAAAATTCACGCTGTCAGTGAGGACAATCTCGGTGAGGGACGGGTGACCACTGACGCCATCAGCGGTGGTCAACGACGCACAATCGATCAGGACGATCGAGCTCAACGACGGCATTTTCTGAATTCCGGAAAGAGACTTCAGTGACGGTGCCCCCGTGAGATCGAGGATCGTCGGTTCTCCGACCCTCGCGACAAGGTCAGCGAGACCATTAAGATCGATCAGGTCCGGACTCGAGCAACCGACGTAGAATTCGCCGGCCGTAATCGAGACTTCGGCACCGAACCGGGTCGCCAGTTCAGAAAGCGCTCGCTTCCGGTCACCCTTTTTCCAAACCACGAGTATCGCGACGACGGCGATGATGGAAAAAACGATAGCAATCAGGCGGGAAGTTTTTTGCATTCAGGAACAGGGCGCGGGTGGATGCGAGGATCTTAGCTCAGAAAACTACGTCCCGCCATGTCCGTTTAAGGGATACAGTCATGCACGATTGGCGGTCCCGGAAACAGGTGACGCTACGCAGATGGCCTTGCTCCACCTCCTGCTTTGATACTCAAGGCACCGGAACCCGATCAATCAGCGTCGCGATAATCTGCTCGCTCGTGATTTCCTCGGCTTCGGCCTCGTAGCTGAGGAGAATGCGGTGACGCAGTACATCGTAAACGAGATCCTTAATGTCCTGAGGAACGACATATCCGCGACCCTTCAGGAAAGCGGCCGCTTTGGCGGCAAGCGTGAGATTGATCGTTCCCCGCGGTGAGGCTCCGGCACGGATGAGGGGCTGGAGCGCTGACTCGTATTCACCGGGGAATCGGGTCGCATGGATGAGGCGGACGATGTAATCCTTCACCCCGTCATCCACATAGACATAGTTCACCAACTCGCGACTCGCGACGACAGTCTTCGGATCGACGATCGCACGGGTTTTCGTCTTCGGAGAAGAGGTCGCCATGCGGTCGAGAATCAAGCGCTCCTCCTCCAGGGTCGGATAATCAACAATCACTTTAAAAAGAAAGCGGTCCATCTGCGCCTCGGGGAGCTGATAGGTTCCCTCCTGATCAATGGGATTCTGCGTCGCGAGGACGAGGAAGGGATCGGGGAGCCGGTAGGTCGTGTCTCCAATCGTGACCTGCCGCTCCTGCATCGCCTCGAGGAGAGCGCTCTGCACCTTCGCGGGAGCGCGGTTGATCTCATCGGCAAGAATGAGGTTCGAAAAGACCGGCCCGAGTTTGGGCGTGAACTCGTTCTTTCCCGGGTTGTAAATGAGCGTTCCAATCAAATCGGCGGGGAGCAGATCGGGCGTGAACTGGATGCGCTGAAACTGCGCCGAGAGCGCCCCGGCGAGGGCGTTAACCGTCAGCGTTTTCGCGAGACCGGGAACCCCTTCGAGAAGGACGTGGCCATTCGTGAGCAGACCGATGAGAAGTCGCTCGATCAGGTCATGCTGCCCGACAATGACGCGACCCATCTCATCCTTTACGGCCTGGACCCAGACGCTCTGTTTCTGGATTTCCTCTGCGAGCTTGTTAGTATCGACGTTCTGCATGCACTTTACGGGCGATAGGATGAACGACTTTTGCTTCCATGCAAGCACTCACCTCAAAGTGAACGCCCGCGCAAATGGACGTGCCTCACGGCGAAACCGGCGCGTCCTCCCGACCCGCTTCCGGAATCGCCCGGTCGGAAAGCCGTCGCTCCACCGCCGCCTCGAGTCGTCTTTCCCAGAGATAACGGCGAAACAACACCTTGATTGCCGCAGTCAGTGGCACGGCAAGGAGAGCGCCTAGTAGCCCACCGAGAAGGAACGACCAGAAAAGGACCGAAAAGATCACCGTCAGAGGATGCAGTCCCACCGAGTCCCCGACGATCTTCGGCGCGGTGACCAGGCCATTGATCTGCTGCAGGGTGACAAAGATAAGGAGAACCATGACGGGATACGCCCACACACTCGGCAACCATCTCCAGGCGTGGAGGAGGACCTCGGCCCGCTTCCCGTCGGCAGAGACATTCACGACGACATAACTCTTCGCCTTTTCCGGTTTCACCATACTGGCCTCGGGACTGACCGGCAGGACTTCGCCGCCGCCATCAACCTGGACGAGCGCGACCTGACCAACCACGGGCATCTCACTCCCTTTCACCGCCCCCCAGGAGCTGGCACCGAAATAGGCGATCGCAATGAGAATCGCCGGAACCATCACCATCAGATTTCCGATATAGGGGATCAGTCCTAGAATCGCGAGAAAGACCCCGATCAGCAAGGCATACGGAAGTCCGATGACCGTCAGCGCCACCGCAACAAGTGCCCCGTCGATGAGGCTCACGACCATCTGCCCCCGGAAAAAGGAAATCAAATAACCATTGATCTCGGTGAGAGTCGCGACCACTTCATCTTTGAAAGTCGAAGCCTTGAGCGGCAGGTAGTCTGACCAACTGCTCGCGATCGTGTGGCCATTCTGAAGAAAGTAGTAGAGATAGATCGGCACGAGCAACAAGCCGAGAAGGTAACCGAAAAATCCGAAGGCTCCCCTCACCCGCGTCCAGACCCACTGACCCACTTCCGCCCCGATCTTGGGTCCTTCTTTTGAGATCCATTCGATCCCTTTCTCGGAATACTCCTGAGCAATCCCGGTATTAAACTGAGTCTGCAGCGAGGCGATCCCCTTCTTAATCAGCTTCGTGGCCTGCTCCCCATAGATGTCCCGCTTTCCGTACGCCTCCTGCGCCTGACCAAAGGTCGGGACAAATACCGCCACGACGAGGAGAATAACGAGGACAATGAACACCACGTATACAGAAAGAGAAGCGGCACGCTGCGATAAACCGCGCTTCTGCAACCAGGACACAATGGGATCGAGCAAGTAAGCGATGATACCCGCCACCGCGAGCGGCACCAGAATCGGCTGAAGGTAGCTCAAAACCGTCGCCGAGAGCATCACCAATCCCACCATAATGGTACCGATCACCACAATCGAAAGACCTGTCACCGCTCCCCAGAGGGCGCGACGCTGAAAGGTCGAAGGGATAGGCTTGATGTCGCCGGATTCGGGAGTGGGCTCCATGGGTAGGAAAAAGGGAGACGAAACGACGGAAAAACAGGGCAACTCCCGTCGGCACAAAGAGTGAATGCAAGCGCCCCCTCTGGCAAAGAAGTTTTTCACTTTCACCCCTAAAACATTGTGAATAACTTTGTGAATAACTCCCTGAATGCCCCATTTAAGATTCACGGGCCTATCGATAAGTCAGCCCCCCCTCCGCTTTTCCCCTTCTGGAAGCGGCGCCAACGCCCGTCTTTTCAAGCC
>JAGNMT010000345.1 GCA_017991025.1 Verrucomicrobiales bacterium | reverse complement strand
TGGCGGCGGTATCGGGAAAGATCAGGCGGCTGTTTTTGTTTTTGAAAAACCCCTCGCAACCGGCGCACGCCTCACGATCCGGATGCGATTCCACGTCAATGGTCAGCACAGCTTCGGTCGTTTCCGGCTCGCGGTGACGAAGGATCCGGCAACGGATTTTGAATCGGGCAAAGGCAGCTCTCAGTTTCTCGCTGATGGCATCGAGGCCCTGAAGAAGGGACCCGCAGCGCTCAGTGATCGTCAGCGCTCCGCCCTCCGAAACTGGTATGCGAACCGCGATGCCGGATGGCAGGGAAAACAGACCGCCTTACAAAAACACCTCGCGGCCAAACCGAAGCCCGACCTGAAACCCGTGATGGTGTGCTCCGAAGGTATCAAACCTCTCAGCCACCATGCCGACGGACGAGGCTACCCGCATTTTTATCCCGAAGTGCACCTCCTCGAACGCGGAGATCCGAAGGCGAAGAAACAAGTCGTCGAGGCGGGATTTCTGCAGGTTCTCATGCCCGGAAGTGCCGGGACAACCCCGTGGAAACAAACCCCGCCCGCCGGCGCTCTGACCAGTTTCCGCCGTGCCTCGCTCGCGGCCTGGCTCACGGACACAGAGAAAGGAGCCGGACAGCTCCTCGCCCGCGTCATCGTGAACCGGGTATGGCAACATCACTTCGGCCGGGGCATCGTCGCGACGCCGAATGATTTTGGGTTTCAAGGCGAACGCCCCACGCATCCGGAGTTGCTCGACTGGCTCGCCGCCGATCTCATCCGCAACGGCTGGTCCCTCAAACGGCTGCACAAAAATCTCATGATGAGCGCCGTCTATCAGCAGGCTTCGTCTTTCAACGAGACCGACGCGGCCAAGGATCCCGAGAATCATCTGCTCTGGCGTTTTACGTCGAGACGACTCGAGGGCGAAGCCATACGTGATTCGCTGCTCGCGGTTTCGGGCACACTCGATCCCGCGATGTACGGACCCGGATCGCTCGATGAGACGATGCGGCGCCGTAGTGTCTATTTCACAGTGAAACGCAGCAAACTGCCGAATTCCATGATCGTCTTCGACTGGCCCGAACACATCGTCAGCATCGGATCGCGACCGGCCACCACCGTCGCCCCGCAGTCGCTCTATTTGATGAACAGCCCCGAAGTGAGGCAATACGCCGACGCGCTGGCAAAGCGCAGCGGGGAGATTGTTGCGACCGTGTATACGCTGGCCTTTTCCCGCGAAGCCACCGCCGCCGAACGCGATTCCGCTGCCGCCTTCTTGAAAGAGCAAACGGCCTACTACGAAGGAAAACCGGACGCCGCCCACCGCGCCCTGACCGATTTTTGCCAGGCGCTCCTGGGCTCTAATGAGTTTCTTTATCTGCCATGAACATGAACGAGGTAAACAAGCCGGCAGGGATGCCGGCGCTCCCGGGGACGCCAACATTCTTGACGCGACGCTCTCTGCTACAGCGTGCCGGAGCCGGCGCGGGAATGCTGGGGCTCGCTTCGCTTTTGCAGGATGAAAAACTCCTCGGTGCCTCGGTCGATCCGCTCGCCCCGCATGATGCTCATTTTCCCGCCTCCGCGAAACGGGTCATCTGGATCTTCGTCAATGGCGGCCCGAGTCAGGTGGACACCTGGGACTACAAACCGGCGCTGGAAAAACACGACGGGCAGGAACTCGAAGGCTTCGATAAATTCACCGGCTTCTTCGCGAACTCTGTCGGTGGCATCATGAAGTCGCCCTTTGCCTTTCGCCCGCGCGGGCAATGCGGCAAGATGGTCTCGGATATTTTCCCCCATCTCGGAGAGCACGTCGACAAAATGGCGTTCATTCACTCCGGCTACACCGACTCTAACAACCACAGCCCGGCCCTCTTTATGATGAATTGCGGCATGCCCCGTATGGGCCTGCCCTGCGCCGGTTCGTGGGTCACCTACGGACTCGGCAGCGAAAGCCGCGACCTTCCCGCCTTTGTCGTCATGTCCGATCCGCTAGACCGTGGCCTGCCCAAGGGCAATGCCTCGAACTGGAGCGCGGGTTTTCTCCCCGGCGTCTATCAGGGGACCTGGCTGAAGCCGAAAGGCGATCCGATCGACAACCTTTTCCCGTCAAAAGACCAGCCCGCTTCCGCCCAGCGCGGCCAGCTCGATCTCCTCGCCCGGCTCAATCGCGAGCACCTCGAAGCTCGACCGCAGGACACCGATCTCGCCGCACGTATCGAAAGTTACGAACTCGCCTACCGCATGCAGTCCGCCGCACCCGAGGCACTCGACATCAGCCTGGAATCCGAAACCACAATGCAGCTCTACGGACTCGACCAGAAACACTGCCAGCATTTTGCCGCGCAATGCCTAACCGCCCGCCGCCTCGTCGAGCGAGGTGTCCGCTTTGTCCAGATCTACTCCGGCGGCATGGAAAACCAGCGCAGTTGGGACGGCCACAGCGACATCAAGGGCAATCACTCCCAGTTTGCTCTCGAAACCGACCAGCCCGTCGCCGCCCTGCTCGCTGACCTCGAATTGCGCGGTCTCCTCGATGACACCCTCGTGGTCTGGTGTGGCGAGTTCGGTCGCCTCCCTGTAGCCCAAAAGGGCAAAGCGCCGGGCCGCGATCACAACCCGCACTGTTTCACCGCCTGGATGGCTGGCGGCGGGGTGAAGGGAGGCGTCAGTCACGGTGAGTCCGACGAGCTCGGACACAAGGCCGCCGCGGATAAGGTCTCTGTCCACGATCTCCATGCCACGATCCTGCATCTGCTGGGGCTCGATCACGAAAAGCTCACTTTTACCTACAGCGGGCGGCGCTACCGCCTCACCGATGTGGCGGGAAATGTGATTCGACCGATTCTGGTGTAAAATTGGGATTGTCCTGACAGCAGATTCCAGATACTCTCGTTCAATAAGAATGAAACCCTCCTCTTTCCCTGCCCTCCTCCTCGGCTTGAGCCTTGCCGCAAGCACCGTTCAGTCAGTCGAACTCACCCCCGATCAGATACAATCCCTCAAAGCGCGACTCAAGTCCCTGAAGGAGAATCTCGATACTCACCTCACGACGAGAAACACCACCGCCGCACAAACCTTCATCACCGCTGCGGCCGACCCGCGTGCTGCCGTCGAGCTCTATCTCAACTGCACCAAGATGGTTGATTATGATCGCGAAGGGCTCCCCGAAACCGACTTCCGGGCCTGGAAAGACGGCCAGAAAGACCGCATCAGCGACCCGAAGTTTGTTGAATCGCTTCAACAGCAGTTGCGTTATCTCGCCCTCAGCTGCCAGGCCGCCGAAACCGAGGATAAGTCCAAGATCTTCGCACCGCTCATGGCGCACGTGGATAGCCTCAGTATGCTCACGGAGCCTCCGACTGGAGCCGTTACCCAGTCTGTCGCCAACTCTGTCTTCGCAAGAGCCTATTATCTCGAAGACCTTCTCGGGAAAAACGAAAACTGGGAACCGGTGCCCATCAATATCGCAGGGATCTACAATCGGGCTATCATGCCCTATCTGCGTAAGGAAAACCCAACCGCCCTCATGAACGCTTGGGACAAGCGCATCGAACAGGAAACCCGGCTCGTCATGATGCTCGAAGAGCAGGATGGAAAAGAACTGCGGGGCCTGAGCCGCGATGAAGAGCGGAAGGCTCGCAATGCCCAGACCAAAAAAGGGGGAGCGCTGGGAGACCACAGCAAAGAAGAGTTCACCACCCGCACCCTGCCTCAACTCCAATGGGGGAAATTCAAAGACATGTTCCTTTATGTCGATCAGGTGAATGGAGCGAAAGCGATGCTCGATTTCGTGGAGGCAAACCTCACCGGTGAAAACGGTGAGGAGCTTTACGCCGAGTTCGAAAGCCTTATCGAATCCGCTCAGGGAGTCGGTTCAGCCCGCAAGCCGGGCACGTCGGACCCGGCTACAGGGACGCCTAATCCTTGATGATGAAGCTCACCACCGTCTTTGTCTTCATCGCCCTGCTTACGTCCACCGGCACCCACGCCGCCTCCGAAAGCGGAGAGGTGAAAACTCTGGAGATCGGGGCCGCCGCGCCTGATTTTAATCTCCCCGGAGTTGACGGAAAAAACCACACCCTCGCCGAATACGCCGACGCAGACATTCTAGCGGTGATCTTCCTCTGCAATCACTGCCCGAGCGCGCAGGGAGCGGAATCACGGGTGAAGGCACTCATTCAGGAATACACCGGAAAGAGCTTTCAACTCATCGCGATCTCTCCCAACGATCCTCAGTCGATCCGGCTGAATGAACTCGGCTACTCTATCTACAGCGACAGCCTCGAAGAAATGAAGCTGCACGCGGCGGAGTATGAGTTCAATTTCCCTTACCTCTACGACGGCGAAACTCAAAGCGTCAGTCTCGCCTACGGAGCGACCGCCACCCCGCACCTGTTCCTTTTCGACAAGGAACGCAAACTCCGCTACGCCGGACGCCTCGACGACTCCAAGTTCGGCGATCCGGCCACGATCAAAAAACACGACGCAAAAGAAGCGATCGCCGCAATGCTCGCAGGAACCCCCATCGCCGAACCGGTGACACGGGCTCACGGATGCTCAACGAAGTGGGCCGCGAAGCGACACCTCGTCGGGGAAAACAACGCGAAGTTCGAAGCGAAGCCAGTGACGATTGAGAAGATAAAACGCGCCGGAGTCGAGTCACTCAAAGCCAATCCGACCGACAAACTCCGCCTCGTCAATCTCTGGGCGACCTGGTGCGGCCCCTGCGTCGCCGAGATGCCGCAGCTCGTCGGGATCGGCAGGCAATTCGAGACCCGTGGATTCGACATGATCACGATCAGCACCGACAGCCCCGGGGCCATCGAAAAGGCGGGCACTTTGCTGAAACGTTTCCACGCCGGCATGCCCGACCTCACCGAA
>JAGNMT010000344.1 GCA_017991025.1 Verrucomicrobiales bacterium | reverse complement strand
GGATGGCACCGTACTCGGTGACCTTCGCCTCCATGCCGGAGGTGTTTGTCAGGGTGTAAAGTTTCACTTCACGTCCATCGGGCATCTTGCCATAGACGGACTCGGCTATTCCGGCGCTGGCCGGTGCGGAAAGAAGACTGCTCATCACGATCAGGGTGGGGAATAAAATCAGGGTTTTCATGGGATGAGGGTTATTCAACAGTAACGACCTTAGCGCCGTCAACGGCAGAAGTGATAAAACAATCAAGTTTACGGCCAAACGCCTCCCAAAACGCGGTTTCGAGGTGGATTTTCAAGTCCCCGGCGGAATCGGAGCTTACCAGGGAAATGGTCGAACCGCCAAAGCCGCCCCCGGTCATCCGCGAGCCGACGAGCCCGCGACCAATTCCAAAGGCGTAAGCGGAATCAACAAGGAGGTCGAGTTCGGGACAGCTCACTTCGTAATCATCACGCAGAGAACGGTGACTTTCGCGCATCGCATTCCCAAGAGTTAAGAGGTCGCGCTCCTCAAGCGATACAGCGAACGTTTCCACCCGTGTCATTTCGCTCACGGCGTGACGTGCCCGGCGGAAAAGACGGTCTCCGAGCGGCTCCTGAAAACGCTCCACGGTTTCGATAGAGACGTCACGAAATGAGTCCGTGCCGAGAATTGCCATGGCCGCATCACATTCCTCGCGCCGTTTCCGGTACTCTCCGTCGCCGAGAGCGTGTTTCACACCAGTGTCGGCAACGAGAAGCAAGAGTCCGTCCGGAATGGAATAGTGCCGCATCGACAGATCCCGGCAATCGAGATGCAACACATGCCCCGCTCTCCCTCCGCCGACCGCCAGTTGATCCATAATCCCGCAGGGCACACCGGCATACTCGTGCTCGGCCCGCTGACAGAGAAGGGCACGATACACGACGTCCCGCTCAACACCGGAGAGCGCCTCGATCACCAGGGCAATCGCGGTCTCGAGCGCGGCACTGCTGCTGAGTCCGGCTCCGACAGGGATATCGGAATGAATCACGGCGCGGAACCCGGGGACATCGACTCCAGCGGCGCGGTAGCCCGCAATGACGCCGATGATGTAATTCAGCCAGCGATCTTGAGACTCCATTCGGCGGGAAAGTTCATCCCTCCCGAATCGAACCGGTCCGGGAAAACCTTCTCCCTGCGGAACTATTTCAAAGAATCCGTCTGCCGTTGCGGATGCTTCAACCGTCAGATGACGATCAATCGCGATAGGCATGACACACCCGCCGAGGTAATCGATGTGTTCCCCGATCAAGTTGACCCGACCGGGAGAAACCGCCACCACTGACGGTTTCTTTGCAAATCGTTTCTGATATTTCCCGACTGATATCATGAACCGGATCCTAGCGGTTTCGCCTGATCCCGCAATGACTTCTTCTTCAGAAAACAGGCGATCCCTTATAAATATCAGACGCGACTCCTGTAACATTCGCGCCAGTCCGCCCCGCTTGCTTTCCCCTCGAAAACGGCGAGTTTCACGGGTCCCGTGACCCTTTTTTCCGGGACATACGTTACCTTGACTCCCATGAAGCGAATTATCAGAGCCGTCCTCCCCCTTGCCATTCTGGGCGGCTGCGGGTTCTGGGGATGGTGGTTCTATGCTCACAGTCCGAAACCCGAGACCATGGAAGTCCCTCCCGCCGTCGTCCGTGTCGAGGGAACGGCTCTCAAAAAAGCGAGCTTCCCTGTCTTCGTGCGTTCCCAGGGAACGGTTCAGCCGCGAACCCGGAGCAATCTTCTCCCGGAGGTCTCGGCAAAGGTGATCGAAGTGAGCCCCTCCTTCCGGCCCGGCGGATTCTTTTCCACCGACGATGTCCTCTTAAAACTCGATCCCGTCGACTACGAAACCGCTATTGTCGTGGCAAAGGCCACTCTCGCCCAGGCAGAGGTTACGCTTGCCGAAGAAAGGACAAAAGCTGAGCAGGCCCGTGCGAACTGGAAAACCCTCGGCAAATCGGGTGAGCCCAGCGCCCTGGCCCTGCGTCTTCCCCAGGTTGCAAAAGCTGAAGCCGATGTCGCCGCCACGAAAGCGCAGATTTCGAAAGCAGAAAGGGATCTTGAGCGCACCGTGATTCGAGCTCCCTATGATGGACAAGTCCTCGAACAGCTCGTCGACGTCGGCCAGTTTGTCACTCAGGGCACTTCCCTCGGCAAGATCTTTGCCGTCGATTACGTGGAAATCCGACTGCCGCTGCCCGAGCGTGAAATGCAGTTCCTGAATCTGCCGGAGCGTTTTCGCGACGGAGAAGTTTCGGCTGAGAATGCTCCGGTGACTCTGAAATCGCTCGTCGACGGAAAACCCGCCTCGTGGACGGGTTCCATTGTCCGCGTCGAGAGCGCCATCGACCCGTCGACCCGCCAGGTCACGGCGGTAGCACAGGTGAACGATCCCTATGCCAGAAAAGTGGATGGCAAACCAACGCTGAAGATAGGCCAGTTTCTCGAAGCCGAGATCGAGGGTGAAGTCCTCACCGATGTTTTTATCATCCCCAGAAAGGCGGTTCGGGCGGGCAACGAGATTATTCTTATCACCGGGGAAAATAAACTCCGTCGACTCTCTGTAGAACCGCTCATCAGCAACGGAACCCAGGTCATCATTTCCGCCCATTCGCCGAAATCGCCGGCCGAGGGTGACGTCCTCTGCCTCACTCCCATCCCTTTCGCGGCCGAGGGTGCCACCGTTCTCCCAACGATAGACGGTGCCCTTGAAAATCCTGGGAAGGGCGGCCCTGCCAAAGGGAGCAAGGGCACCGCCGATAAAGTCACCGCAGGCGGGAAGAGCTCCTCATGATCCCGACACGATTTGATTTGCCATGATCGCCTGGTTCGCCCGCAATGGTGTCGCCGCCAACCTCCTGATGATGTCCATCATGGCGGCGGGCCTCTGGACCCTCTGGATGGACAAGATTCCGCTCGAGGTGTTTCAGGACATGCCTTCGCGGTTTATTTCCGTGAATGTGCCCTACCCCGCCTCGTCGCCGGAAGAAACCGAAGAGACCATCGTTCTGAAGATCGAAGAAGCGATCCAGCAGGTCGGCGGCATCAAGCATGTCAACTCGACGGCCGGCAGCAGCGGTGGCTCGGTATTTATTGAAGTGAACGAGGACGACGACCCCCGCCGGGTCATGGAAGACGTGAAGATACGGGTCGATGCGATCCCCAATTTTCCGGCCCTTGCCGAAAAGCCCATCATCCAGCTCGATGACTCCTTTCACTCGGTCATCACCGTCATCCTCAGCGCCGACATGGCGGAGAAGGATCTCAAGCGCCTCGGGGAGCAGACCCGCGACGAGCTCTCGGCCCTGCCCGGCATTTCCCACGCCGAAATTGCGGGCGTGAGGAACGAAGAGATCGCCATCGAGATCCCCGAAGAAACGCTGCGAAAGTACAATCTCAGCCTCGAAACCATCAGTCGGGCGATCCGGGCGAGCGCGATCGACCTGCCCGCCGGGGTGGTCAAGACCGAATCCGGAGACGTCTCCATCCGCACCCGGGGCCGGGCCTACACGGGCGATGACTATGCCCGGGTCACCGTTCTGACACGCCCCGATGGAAGCAAACTCACTCTGGGGGAAATCGCCAAGATTCTCGACGGCTTCACTGAAAATCCCCTCATCGTGAAACTCAACGGTCGCCCCTGCGTCATGATCACGGTGATGCGGGAGGGAAAACAAAATGCGATCACGATCGGCGACCGGGTCAAAGCCTATATCGATTCCGCGAACAGCACGATGCCGGGCGGAGTGAGGCTCGACTACTGGAATGACCGTTCGAAGATCGTGAAAGGCCGTATCGACCTGCTCTGGCAGAATGCCAAAAGCAGCCTCATCCTCGTCTTCCTCTGCGTGGGTCTTTTCCTGAGACTGGAGGCCGTCATCTGGATCGCAGTCGGCATGGTCATGAGTTTCCTCGGCGCGTTCGCGCTGATGCCCTACCTCAATGTCACGATCAATCTATCTTCCCTGATGGGGTTCATTCTCGTCCTCGGGATCGTCGTCGATGACGCCATTGTCATCAGTGAGTATTGCGACCAGCTGCGAAAGGAGGGCATGAGTCCGCTCGATGCGGCGATCGAGGGCACCCGACGCATGGCCGTGCCCATTACCTTCGGCGTTCTGACCACTGTGATGGCCTTCCTGCCCATGGCCTTCGACTCGTCGGACTGGGGCAGCATGTTCAGGCCCATTGCCGTCATCTTCATCATCGTGATGTTGATCGCCCTGTTCGAAACAAAGCTGATCCTCCCGAGTCACCTCGCCCACCCTTTCCTCGGCCGCGCCGGTGATATCCTCGCACCGGTACACCGCACTTCGGGTGCTGCTCTCCAGTGGTTCATCGACAGGGTCTATCGCCCCTCGATTCGATTTTGCGTGCACCATTGTTACGCCAGCCTCGCCCTGATGTTTGGCGGACTGGCCATTCTCCTTGGCCTTTACATGGGGGGACATATCCAAACCGCATTTTTCCCCAGGGTCCCCAGCGAACGCATTGACTGCCGGCTTTCCATGCTCGATGGCACGCCCTTCGAGGTGACGGATGCCCAGATTCAGCGCATCTACGCCCTCGCTGAAGGTATGCGAAAGGAGTATGTCGGACCGGACGGACAAAGTGTCATCAAACACATCGTCGCCTCCACCGGCACGACGATGTCCTCCGGTCGCGGGGTCTCAAACAATCCGGGATCCCACATCGGAGGCGTCGTCATGGAAACCTACGGCCCCGAGGAGCGCAGCCTCGACGTCAACACTGTCGCGATGGCGGCGGAGTGGCGCAAACGCATCGGCACGATTGTCGGGGCCGAGGAAATCACGTTCCGTGCCGAGATCATGCGCAGCGGCGATCCCATCGACATCCAGCTCACC
>JAGNMT010000018.1 GCA_017991025.1 Verrucomicrobiales bacterium | reverse complement strand
CCGATTGCACATGCCTCATCGCAAGGCCGGGGATAAAGGGGGTTCGGTGATCGACTTCGACGAGAACCCAGCCCCTCACTGACTGATCCGACCAGTGCGCATCCGGGGCAGATCCGTATCCACACCCAGATCGATGTTTTCGGTATGGGGTTCGGTGGGGATGATGGGGAGAGGATTGGAGAAGGAGGAAAAGTTTGTCACGAAGAGTTGCCTGATCCGGAAATGAAATGAGTTATTAAAGAATGAACTCCCAACCAACTCCAGTAAGTTACTTGCCGCCCCACACCCGAAGCCCGCGAGGATTCGTTTGCTAAATTCTAAGACTGACCGGCATTCTATACGTGCTGTAACAAAATCTGAGGCCAGACCTTTTCTTCGTCGTGCGTGAAAACCGGACGGAGTAGGGTTTAACCCCATGGTGATCGATTCGCCCTGCCTGTAGGGTAAAGATCATGAAACAACTCACACTCTTCGCTGCCAGCGCAGCTCTTCTCGTTCTTGTCTCCTGCGACAACCAAGTCAACACGACTCCCCCTCGGGAAGTCATCGAGAAGAACACGACAATCGTCACCCCTCCCGCCAAGTCGGAAAACAAAACCGTTATCGTGACTCCGCCTGCACCGCCGGAAAACAAGACGATTATCGTTAATCCCCCCGGTGCGACGACGACGGAAGAGAAAAAGACCACGACGACGACCGAGACAAGCCGGTGACCCGACTTGTGAGGTGGCGGCTTCTTATGATACCAATGCCATGAAAGAGAAACCCACATCCCCGACCGAGCCTAACGAACGCACTGAAATCCGGGAACTCACCCATCGGACCGCGGGCTCCCGACAGTCGAAAAAACCGGTGGAGCACTCTCGTCAACCGCGCCAGCCTAAGACAGGCGGTACCGGCGGCCACGGGAAGAAGCGGGCCGAGTGACCCGGGTCAAGAAGTCAATCGGCATGGCCCCGGCGTTGGCCCTGCAAACCTGAGGGATAGGCGATTTGTACTCCTTCTCGGTATCACGGGCCTTACCATCCGCTCATACACTTCGGCTGCGCGATGTTTGCCTTCCGAAACCGCGGTCAAACCCGGCCTACGTGGTATTCGATCCGACGCGCCTCCGAAAATTGCCCCGTTATAGTGAAGGCCGATCACCCACAAAGTGAATGCCTGAAATCTCGTTACCTGCTGGAACTGAATCGCTCAACCCGGATTTTAGGACGCGAGCGGGGAGGAAAAGCACCGGGTCGACCTCGCCGATTTCGATCAGTTTCCTCGTCCCAGTTGAAACAACCCCCGCTTCAGCGCCTCCGTCACCGCATGGGTGCGGTCTTTGGCGTTGAGTTTTGCGAGGATGGATTTCACGTGGTTCTTTACGGTGTTCTCTGACAGAGTGAGTATTTCGCCGATTTGTTTATTAGCGCGACCTTCGGCGATCAATTTCAGAATCTCGAGTTCCCGGGCAGTGAGATGGCTGCTGTGTTCGCTCTTTGCGAGGAGCAGCGAGATCTCGGGCGGCAGGTAACGATTCCCCTGCCCAACAGCGCGGATCGCCTTCAACAGTTCGGCACTGTCCTTGTCTTTCGACAAATACCCGCAGATCCCGGCATCAAAGACCCGGCGGACGTCCTCCTCCTGCATGAAACTGGAGAGCATGAGAATGCGATGCCCGCGTAGCGCTTCAGCTACGTCGATGCCGCTCATATCGCGCAGGCGGAGATCGAGAACAATGACGTCGGGGCGATGGACCGAAGCAAGGGCAATGGCCTCCTCCCCGCTGCTGGCTTCGGCGACAACCGTGAGATCGGGTTCATCACCGATGAGACTGGCGAGACCGCGTCGCACGATGAGGTGATCATCGACGAGCATGACGGAGAGGGTGGGGGTGGGGGTGGGATTACTCATGAAAATTTAACACTTAACTCGACCGAGGTGCCCTGTGCGGGCGCGGAACGGATCGCCAGAGCGGCACCGAGCTGTTGTGCCCTTTCGCGCATGCCCTGAATCCCGAAATGCCCTTCGGGTGCCCGGGCATCGGTGGAAAAGCCTCTTCCATTGTCGGAGACGACGATACGGGCACGTCCCGCTTCAGTGGCCATCGAGACTTTGATATTATTGGCTCCGCTGTGACGCAATGCGTTGGTGACCGCCTCAAGGACGATGCGATGAAAAGCGTAGGCGGTCTCAGCGGGGAGCTTGGAGCTTTCATTCCACCCGGCCCGTTCCGCCTCGAAGTTGACATCCGCCTCCTCACATCGTGCCTTTGCAGCGGTGAGAGTCGCGTCGGGAAAATCGAGCGACTGGGCACCTGCGGGAATCCGCAACCCGATCAGCGACTCTCTCGCCTCGACGAGACTATGCTCGACCATTTGCCGGGCGGCATCGAGTTTTATTCTGGCTTTGTCAGGATCAGTGGCGAGGTGATTTGAGACCGAAGCAAGCTGGTATCCGACACCGGAAAATCCCTGCGACAGGGTGTCGTGCAATTCGCGAGCGATGCGGTTTCGTTCTTCGAGCGTTGCATTGGACTCGATTTGCTCTTTGATCAGAGCGGTTTGCTTTTTAACCCGGCGGTTCAGGGCAAGGAGCCAGGTAAGGAAAAGGAGCGCTCCGGCGGCGAGAATGAGGATCGCCATCCAGTATCGGGCCGGCGTCCACCAGGACGGCACCGCGAGGACCGTGAGGTCTTCGGCCGTACGAACCGCAATGATGACGGAACGCACCTCTCCGCGTTCGTCGGCCTCGACGAGCTTGACTCCCCGCACCTGTAATTCGCTCCCCTCCGGCGGCAGGGTCGCGCTGACGGTGGGAGGCACGCTGACCGGGACGAGGGCTTCATTGACTTGAAGGTTGATGAGACTGCGTCCTTTTTCAATGAGTCTCCCGGAAAGACTCACCAGCTGAAAAGCATGCTCCCGGGAAAGTGGAGCGACGTCCTGAATCGCTTCAGGGAGATCTGACGCTCCTTCCGCCGGAGCCATCGTGGCGTACCGCAAACCGACAAAATAACCATCCGTCTCCGCGAGCCCGGTGAGATTGATCACTTCGCCGACGGCGACTTTGGCGGGAGAAAGCGTGTCGATTCGTGCTCCATACTGACCGGATTGAACCACGAAATTCGATGGTCCTTCCACAAGCGTCACTGTTCCGTTGGTTTCGACAAGGCCCTGCCGGGTACGACTTGAGTCCCGGCGGCCGATTTCATCAAGCCGTACCGCCTGTGACGCCCCGGTCTGTTCGATGATCTCAACAAACTGGTGACGGGAGCAAATGATATCCGACCCGATGCGCTGCCTCTGATCGTTAAAAAGCGGTGCCCCGCTCCCGAAGAGACGCACCCACGAGCCAACCATTTTCTCCAGCCTGACGACATCGAAATCCTCGTTCGCGTTTCGAAACCGAATCACAAGATCGCTCTGTCCAGTCACGAGAAGGCCCGATCCGTCGCGTTTGCCTCCTTCGAAGTTCACATCGACGATGAGGCCCTCAATCTCCACCCAGCGATTGTCACCGAGTCCGGTCTGGACAAAGTCAGGACGGAAATTGAGCGGTTTGGGAGGCGGTTTTGCTCCGGTCTTGGTGAACTGATCGACAATGACATACGGGCCGTAAAAGCCGCCCGTGACATTTCCCTCGATCGCCAGCTCGTCGCCGATTCGAGGGAGAGCCTTAGCCGTTACCTCAAAAAAGAGCCCTCCCGTATTGTCCTGACCGTCGAATCCATCCTTGAAATGAGAAATCACCGTGACTTTGAGTGAAACCGGCGGAGCGAGGCGCGATTCCTCGTAGGTCATTTTCCGGACGTCGGCAATGCTGCGCAGCGGGCGTACTGAAACCGGCGGCTCAAAAGCAGCGCACCTGATCGAGGTCATCAGGAGCAATGCGTATAATGTTCGGTGCCATCCCATCAATGGCCGAACCTATCATCAAATCGTCTTTTCGGCGAGAATTGCAAGAATCAGGCTGGAATCCATTCAGGCAGCTTTTTTAAACAACATACTCACTCCCACGAGGATCATGAGCACCGCAAAAACCTTGGTGAGCTGGTCATTGCTCAGTTTACGCACCCAGCCCGTCGCGAAATACGCGGCAAATATCGCTCCCAGGGCGGTCGGCCAGAAGATATGCCACTGAACGAGACCGGCCTGCTGGAATCGGGAAATGGCCATCAGAGAGGTCGGCACGATCACCGCCATGCTCGTCGCGATAGCAGCCTTCTGCTCCATGCCGAGGAAGTAAACAAACGCAGGCACCATCACGATTCCCCCGCCGACACCACAGAGCCCGGCCATGACCCCCGCAAAAAGTCCGATGCCCAAGGGAATGAGGAGAAGTTTCATGCGGAGTTCAAGGGAAGACGCTCAATTCGGGCGGGTCAAAATACGGGTAACAAGCTGGTGGAGAACAAGTTGATGATCAAGCGAAGTCGTCACAAGCCTGAGGTTGGCCTCAAGACACGCCTCGAGCGCCCGTTTCAACTCAGATCCGGAGAACTTACCGGCGACCTGAGCGGCGAGGAAAAGCGGATACGCCGAGATCGCTCCGTCCTTGCCTCTCGGAATATGAGCGGTTTCGGATGAAGGAACCTTCGCCAGTGCCGCTTGAAAGGCGGGATAACTCCTTCCGACGGAAATGCCGCGACTCTCGATGAGGTCCCTCGCGTGGAGGAGTCCCCGTATCTTCGGAACGATGGCGGCGAGGAGAATGCCAATCGCGTTTTCACCCCGGCGCAACTGCTGGTCGATGAGGTTCAGCGTTCGCGGGAGCTCCCGCCTGGCGATGGCCTCCCCGATCTCGAAAACGACGCCGGCATGACTGACCGCCGCGATGCGGCTGACATCCTCCGCAGTCACGGCTCTGCCCCCGGAGTATAGAGAGAGCTTTTCGAGCTCACTGTCAATGACCCGGGTGTCCGCGCCGACCATCAGAACAAAACGCTCCAGAGCGCCCCGCTCAAAAGTGAGCTTTAGAGACTTAGCCCGATCCGTGACGTGACCCATTACATGTGTCTCCCATCCGGCCTTGCTCGTGTCGAGTTTATCGAAAATTTGCACCTTGGCGCATTTGCTGAGGGACTTAAAAAAGGTCCGTCGTTTGTCGATTTCGCCGGCACTGATGATCACTTTGATATCGGGGGGCAGATTCGAGGACAGGACATCTACCAGGGCCTCAATCGCCGAGAGCGTGGTCTCCGCCTTGCCGGTTTGGTTGTCGGCGAAGAAATTCGCCCCCTGCAACCAGACCAGCTTGTCTCCGCCGAAAAACGGAAGGGTATGGATCGCCTCGATCGTGCGAAAGACGATCTGCGAGGCGTGCTCCGCATTGTCAGCACCACCGCTGATGATCTCGAGCCCGAACTCATTGTCCTTTGGGGCGATCTGCGCGGAAAGTTTTGTCGCGGCCTCTTTCACGAGAGCCTCGTCGGTGCCGAAAAAGGCAAAAATGTTCGTTGAAGCGGGCATTGCTTGAGGAGAAATAAGGCGCACCGGGCCGATCTGCAAGCCTTGAAGTCTCCCCATCGATGCACTTTCATCCGCACAAATTGCCCGAGCCCAAGCATTTCGCTTGAAACTCGGCTCAGATCGGTTAGGGGAACCATCCGCATTGTTCACGGAGTTGCGGTCGAGCCATCACCAAATCCCCGTCACTGCGGGAGAGTTGTATCGTGAAGGCCCAGGGTTCTGCGACGCACTCCGTGTCGGGTGACATTAAGTCAGTCGGGAGGGAGTCCAGCAGGGACCGGGCAGGAACCCCAAAAAGCATCCCACCAGACATGAGTTTCATAGCCGACAAATTTTCCCAAATCGCCCCTTCGCAAACCCTTGCTATTACCGCTACGGCGAAGAAAATGCAGGCGGAAGGCCAGGATATCGCCAGTTTCGGTGCCGGAGAACCGGACATGGATACCCCGCAGCACATTAAAGATGCGGCGATTGAAGCTCTCCTCGCCGGGAAGACAAAATACACCCCGACGACCGGCATTCCGGAGCTCAAGAAGGCCATCGCTGAAAAACTCCGCGTGGATAACCGCATTGATTATGCGCCGAGCCAGATTTCCGTCAATTGCGGAGCCAAGCACTCCTGTTACAACGCGATTCTCGCCTGTTGCAATCCCGGAGACGAAGTCATCATTCCCTCCCCCTACTGGACCAGCTATCCGGACATGGTTCGCCTCGTCGGGGCGGACCCGTATTTCGTAAACACCAAGCGTGAGAACAACTGGAAGTTCACCGCCGAAGAGTTCGAAGACTCCATCAGCGGTCGCACCCGCATGCTTATCCTCAACAGCCCGAACAACCCGACTGGCGCCGTCTACACCAAAGCGGAATTGGAAGCAATCGTTGAGGTGGCAGCGTCGGAAGACATCATCATTCTCTCGGATGAGATCTACGAAAAGCTTATTTACAACGGCAAGAAGCACGTGAGCACGGCTTCTGTGAGCGAGGCGGCCAAGAATCTCACGATCACAATCAATGGGTTCAGCAAGGTCTATTCCATGACCGGTTGGCGTCTTGGTTACACGGCGGCTCCGCAGGAGATTGCCGATGTCATCGATATCATCCAGGGACACACGACATCCAATGCGACGTCGTTTGCTCAATACGGAGCCCTCGCCGCGCTTCAGGGGCCTCAGACGATAGTCAATGACATGGTCGAGGAGTATGACATGCGCCGCCAGTACATGTTGAGCCGCCTCCAGAAGATCAAAAATATCGAAGTGGTCGAGCCGGATGGTGCTTTCTATTTCCTCGTCGAAACATCAAAAATGGGCCTTAGCTCGATGAATCTGACCGAGAAGCTGCTCTCCCGTTACCAGGTGGCTGCAGTTCCGGGTCTCGCCTTCGGGCACGACATGTCAATCCGTCTCAGCTACGCGACTAGTCTCGATATCATCAAAAAGGGTCTGGATCGTTTCGAAGAATTCTGTCACTCTCATTGAGAAGCCTTCCTTGAAAACGTTCTGGATAGCCGGTGGAGACCGCGCTGACCCGACGTTAGCGATGTGGATCGCTTTGCGTGAGCGTATTCTTCGTGAACCCCTGGGACTGACTTTTTTAGAAGAGGATCTTGCCGCCGAACGGGCTGACCGGCATCTTGTCGCTTTTGACGGGGAAACTCTGATCGGAGGACTCCTGTTGCAGGAAAGGGAGCAGGAACCGGGAGTTTGGAAAATACGCCAGGTTGCGGTCGAGCCGTTGTGGCAGGGAAAAGGGATTGGCAGAGACCTGATGTTAGCCGCCGAAGCCGAAGCCCGCGAAGCGGGGATAACGCAACTGGTGCTGAACGCGAGAGAGACCGTATGCGGTTTTTATGAAAGACTCGGTTATATTGCCGAGGGAGGTTGGTTTCTTGAAGTGGGGATTCCCCATCGACGGATGCGGCTTTGTCTGTAACATTCGCTCCCCTGCCAATCGGCAACACTGACCTGACGACGCCCTGATTCCCTTATGTCCCCTGAACTTGAACTCGCCATCCACGCCGCCCGCGAAGCCGGGGTCCTCCTGCGTGAGAATTTTGAAAGCACCCTCGAGGTCAATGAACTGGCTGCTCACGACATCAAACTCGCCCTCGATGTGGAAAGTCAAAAACTCATTGAGTCCCGCATCCTTGAAACCTTTCCCGAACACGCCATTTATGGTGAAGAAGGCATCGCCGGAGATCAAAGCAGCGATACCCAGTGGATCGTCGATCCCATTGACGGAACCGTGAATTACTTTTACGGCATCCCCCATTTTTGCGTCTCCATCGCGATGCGTCGAGCAGGTGAACTCAAGATCGGGGCGATTTACGATCCGATGATGGACGAAATGTTTGCCGTCGATTTTGAAGGGCCGGCGACACGCAATGGTAAGCCGATTCACCCGAGCAGCCGCGCTACCCTGGGTGAGGCCGTCGTCACGATCGGATTCTCAAAATCCAAAGAAGCCATCGACGCCGGCCTCGGCCGTTACCGGGAGGTCGCCCACCGGGTCCGGAAAACGCGTATGATGGGCAGCGCCGCCCTGGCCCTCGCCTATATCGCCTGTGGTCGGCTCGACGCCTACATTGAGGAAATGATTAGCATCTGGGACATCGCCGCCGGGCAGATCATGGTCGAGCGCGGAGGCGGAGTTGTCACGTTGGTCACCTCGGAACTGAATGCCGACAAATCGGGCATTATCTCCAGCAACGGGAAACTCGATCTCTCTGACATCGCCTGAGTCATGAGATACCGCAGCGGAATCGGATACGATGTGCATCAATTCGCCGAAGGACGCCCTCTCGTCCTCGGTGGGGTCACGATTCCCCACGACCGGGGTCTCGCCGGACATTCGGATGCCGACGTCCTTTCTCATGCCATTGCCGACGCCATTCTAGGTGCCATCGGACAGCCTGACATTGGTTACTGGTTTCCCCCGACTGATAACTCGATCGAAGGCATCAGTAGTCTGAAAATTCTCGAAAAGGCCGCCGAACTGGTCCGCGCAGCAGGAGGCCGCATTGAGAACATCGATTCCACCCTCATTGCCGAAGAGCCCCGGGTCATGAAGCACGCTCCTGCGATGAAAGCAGCAATCGCCGGGGCACTCGGGATAGGGGCGGCGGATATCGGGATCAAGGCAACGACAAATGAAACCATGGGATTCATCGGTCGCCGCGAGGGCATTGCGGCGCTGGCTTCGGCTTCCGTGGCAATGCCTGAGCGCGGGTGACACCCTCCCGCAACTCCCTCCGATGGCTGTGACTGAGTCTGTTCCCCGGGCGATTGCCGGACGAATTCTGCCGAAAGACACCAGGAGATCTATCGATGGTCTTTGGGCGTTACTTCGGAATTCCGCGCGAACTTTTCCCCACCCTTGCGGGTGCAAAAGCGCCGGGGGGTGCTAAACTGGACGCGTCTCTGCCCGATCCTGCGGGCGGAGGCCCTGGAAAATGCAAGAGACGGTCCAATTTATTAGCCAGCATTGGCGGCAGGTCATCGAGGTGGCGATTCTCTGGGGGATCTTCTACAACACCTACCGCTACTTCCGGGCGACCCGCGGGGCGAGGATTTTTACGGCCCTCGTCGGCATCTACATTGGAATGACCCTGCTTTCAGGATGGCTCGACCTCACCGTGATCGGCTGGCTTCTCAAATATGTCTCGGTCATTCTCGCGATCGCCCTCATCATCATTTTCCAGCCGGAACTGCGCCGTGCCCTTGCCGAACTGGGAAGCCACCGGCTCTTCTCATCCATGACCGAAAAGACCCGGGCACGGTTTGCCGATCTCCTCATCGAGGTCGTCGAAAACCTTTCGCGAAAACGGACCGGGGCTCTCATCGCGATTGAGCGGGGGATCGATCTTAAGCAGTATCTGGAGACGGGCACGATGATGGATTCGCAGCTCACTCCGGAACTCGTCTACACAGTTTTTCATAGCGGTACGACCCTCCACGATGGAGGCATGATTGTTGGCATGTCGGATGAGCGCATCGCCGGGGCCGGTTGTGTGTTTCCCCTCATCCAGAGAGAACTGAGCGATCAGAGCATCGGGCTCAGGCACCGTGCCGCGATGGGGATCACCGAAGAGTCCGATGCGATCGCACTGGTCGTCTCGGAGGAAACCGGGGCGATTTCCCTGGCGATCAATGGGAAGCTGGAGCGTGATTTGGGAGGAAAGGCGCTTCGGGAAAGGCTTAATGGCCTGCTCAGCAATCAGGATGCCGACGACGGAGAGGAGGGAGAAGATGGAGAATCTTAAACATTTTTTTGTTGACAACTGGAGAAGCAAACTCGTCTCACTCTTTATCGCGGTGTCGATCTGGTATTTGATCAAATCTCATCTCGACTCGGCCGTCCAGCTTCCCCCTGTACCTGGAACTGGAACCACCACACCCATCCGGCGGGTCCCGGGTCCCGTTCTTGATGACACCCTTCTGGGTCCCCTGATTCCGATGCCGGCACCGATTCCAGTGCCCGGGGGGGACGTCAAAGGCTGAGAAGTTTTGGCGCCTCCGCTAGGCGACCTGCCTCCGCGGCCTTCGGGGCCCTCTCCCTTTAATATGAGTGAAAAAACACGACAGTTTTTCGGCACTGATGGAATTCGGGCAAAGGCGAATCTTTACCCGCTCGTGCCGGATTTTGTCGTGAAGTTAGGACAGGCTGCTGCCGATGCTTTTCTCTCCCGTCGCGGGGACACGAGAACCTGGCCGACCGTGATCATCGGGAAGGACACTCGCCAGTCCTGCGACATGCTTGAGAGCGCCATTGCCGCCGGATTGACCTCGCGCGGGATCGATGTGCAACTGGCCGGCGTCATCCCCACTCCCGCCGTTGCGATGATGACCCGCGAATCAGGGGCTGTTTTCGGCATCGTCATTTCGGCGTCGCACAATCCTTTCGAAGACAATGGAATCAAGTTCTTCGGTCCCGACGGGTATAAACTTGACGACGCTCTCGAGCAGGAGATCGAAGACCGCATCCTCTCTCAGGCAATACCGGCGGAGTCTGCGGCCGTCGGCCGGATCTCGGTGCTCGCGGACGCAGTGGATCGGTACATCACGTTTGTCTGTGCCAGTGCAGGTCATGACAAAAACCTCCTCGCCGGCATCGTCGTGGCCCTCGATGCGGCCAACGGAGCGAGCTACCGCACGAGCGAAGCAATCCTCCACGCCCTTGGAGCGAAGGTGCTTCCCGTACATCATCACCCGAGCGGCATGAACATCAATCTCGACTGCGGGTGCACTCATCCGGAGGTGATCGAGTCGCTCGTAAACGAAACCCGCGCCCACGTCGGTGTCTCTCACGACGGGGATGCGGACCGGGTGCTGCTTTGCGATGAAACCGGCTCTGTCCTCGACGGCGATGAACTCATGGCCATCGCCGCCATTTCCATGATCCAATCCGGAACCCTCAGGGAGAACACGCTCGTGGCCACGGTCATGAGTAACGCTGGTCTCGACGAGGCGGTCCAGGCGGCCGGTGGCAAAGTCGTTCGTGCCGGAGTCGGTGACCGCTACGTCATCGAAGCGATGAGACGGGGCGGTTTCAATCTCGGCGGGGAACAGAGCGGTCATTTTATCTTTCACGACTTCAACACGACGGGCGACGGGATTATGGCCGCCGTTCAGTTGCTGAGCATGATGAAAGCGAGCGGCAAACCCCTGAGCGAACTGCGACGGGTCATGACCAAATTTCCCCAGGCGCAGCGCAACATTCGCGTCTCGCGGAAACCTGCAAAAGAAGACCTCGCCGCGTCCGCCCGACTTGTGGAGGTTGAGAAAACGCTGGGCAGCGCCGGCCGGGTGCTCCTGCGTTATTCAGGAACCGAACCGCTCCTGCGCCTCCTCATCGAGGGGCGTGACGCGGATTACATCAACCGCGAAGCGGATATCATCGCCGAAGAAATCCGGGCTGAGATCGGGGCATGAAAACAAACGGGCTTTTTATCACCGGGACCGATACCGGCGTTGGAAAAACCTGGGTGGCCACTCGTCTCATCGATCGCCTTCGCGCTACCGGAGTCAATGCCGCCGGCATGAAGCCGATCGAGTGTGGAGGCCGCGAGGACGCCACGGCAATCTTCACCGCCTCGGGGGACACCGCCGCAGGACTCACGCTCAACGAGGTAAATCCTATCTCTCTCCCCGAGCCTCTCGCACCTGCGGCGGCGACAGCTCCTTTTCACATCGACCTGGATGAAATCTTTCTCTGCTACCAAAACCTCGCCTGCCGTTTTGACCGCGTCATCGTCGAAGGGGCCGGCGGATGGCTCGTGCCGATCGACGATAGGCGCACCATGGCGGATCTGGCGATTCAACTGGGGCTTCCGGTTCTGATCGTCGCCGCCAATCGGCTAGGGGTCTTGAACCACACGCTCCTTACCGTCCGGGCCATTGAGAACTCCGGCCTGATCTGTCAGGGCGTTTTTTTAAACGACCTCGACCTATCTCCGGATCTTTCCTGTAAATCCAATGGCAGGATCCTGGGGAAAATGTTACCGAAAATCCCTATCTTCGAGATGGACTTCGACAGAATAATTGAATTTTCTTGAGACACAATGGATCACACCGCAAACGATTTCAGCTCCATGCTCCTTGTCGGGGTAGCGTTAGGCATGTTGGCGCTCGGTGCCGCTGGTGGCTTTCTCTTTGCTAAAAACCGCCGAACCGGGCCGCTGCCGGAACCGGAGCCGAGCAAGTCACCTCCAAAGCCGGATGAGGATGTGGACGATCCCACCGCCCCCATTTCTCCGATGGTCTCGATGGCGCGTTCTCCGCACGATCGTCACCGCGATCTCGAGGTGGGGAATGCCATTGTGAAAAAAATCGAACTGCTGGAATTTGTTCTCAAAAGCGGGGACAAGCAGACGAAGGAAAGTCTCATCCAGCAAGTGCGACTCGTGAAAGATGACTTCCAGGGACTCCTCGGTAACTGTTCATTCCGTCCTTTCGACTACGCGCCGGGAACGATCATCGACTCCGCGATGCGCAGCCGGATTCAGATCGTCGAGGGCAAGGCGGGAGAAGGTCGAACCGTAATCGTGAAAACGCTTCGCTGCGGATTTGTCTATGAAGCCGGCGGCGACGAAGATCCGGTCGTGATCCGCAAGGCCGAGGTGGAGATCGGTTAGGGTTCGACCTTTCGCAACCGCAGTCGATTCATTGTCCGACCTTCAGCGAGCCATTGTTCTTCAAAATCGGTCTTCGGGTAGAAAAAATCACCTTCCTTCCAGGTCTCCTGCAGAAAGAAATCGCACTCCTTCTGTACCTCAAGGGCCTCTTCATAGTAGGGCAGCGCATCGGTTAGAAAAAGCAGTTCCCCGCCTTCTTCGAGCAGCCCGTGGAGGGCCTTTAGAAAAGACATCTGGCACATCTGACGACGGGCCGCGTGCTTTTTTTTCGGCCAGGGATCAGGGCAGAGGAAATGAATGCGGCTCGCGAATCCGGTCGGGAGCAGCCAGTTCGCCGAATAGTTGGAATCTGCCCGGAGGACACGGACGTTTTCCAGCCCGGCGCGAATGGCCTTACGGCTCACTTTGCGAACCCGTCCGAGAAGTCGCTCAACCCCGAGGAAATTCCGCTCCGGAAACTGCTCAGCCATCCGGATGAGAAAGGAGCCGTCCCCGCAGCCAAGATCGAGTTCAATGGGTTTGTCCCCGGAAAAGAGATCACACCGATCAAGGCGGGTGAACCAGTCTTCGGGGTAAAGCTCGTTGGAAAAAGGAAAAGGTTCGACCTTCGGCATAGGGGAGACTGTTGTTCAGGAGTGGGGTTGAATCAACTGCCGTCCCACTCTCGTCACCGCCAGCCCGAAAACGATTGTAAATCCTAAGGATTTCGCTTGGCGAATCCGTCCGGACTCTGTTACACCTTCTCCTCATGTCCCATCAACATCCTTCTCACGACGATTACATCCACAGCGAAGAGTTCCTCCATCACCTCATGCGTCGCCAGCTCCGCCTCTCTATTGCTTGTGCCGCCGCTTTCCTGATCCTGCTTTTCGGCCTTCCCCTCGCGAACTATTTTGCGCCCGGCTTCATGGGGCAGCGCGTCGGTGGATTCACCCTGACCTGGCTCATCCTCGGAGTGCTCTTTTTTCCCTTCGTATGGGTCATCGCCCGTATTTTCATCACCCGCTCCATGGCCCTCGAGGAGGCGGAGTTAACCCATGCCGCTACCGGCAACGAAAAACGAAAAGCCTGATCCATTCCCGACCCTCCACTCATCATGCTTGCTGCCGCTTCTTTCGACTACTGGATTCTCTCCTTCTCCGCCATCACCGTCATTGCGACGATCTGGATGGGATTTCGCTCGGCCAAAACCTCCAAGTCTGCCTCCGATTTTTTCGTGGCAGGCCGGTCTGTCTCCGTCGGGTGGAATGCCTCGGCTATTTCAGGCGAATACCTCAGTGCCGCCAGTTTTATGGGCGTGGCAGGGATGGTCATGTTATCAGGGTATGATGCGTTATGGTACCCTGTTTGTTATGCCTGCGGCTACCTTTTCCTGCTGCTTTTCATTGCGGGTCCGCTGCGTCGCTTCGGAGCCTATACGATTCCCGATTTCGCCGAAGGTCGCTATGATTCCCCGGTCTTCCGGAAAATTGCGGTCTGCTTCGTGCTCTTCATCGGCTTTTTCTACACCATGCCGCAGATGAAAGGGGCGGGCACCACGCTCGCCTACATCTTCCCCGGGCTGCCCTACTGGGTCGGCGTCGCCGTGGTCGGTGCGGTCATTACGCTCAACGTAGCGCTCGGCGGCATGAAGGGCATCACCCTCGTCCAGGCTATTCAATATTGGATCAAAATGTTCGCGATTTCGGTGCCGGTCTTTGTTTTGCTTTCAGTCTATGGTGGATACGGCAAGAACCTCTCCCTGAACAAGACCGCTTCCGATGTCGCAAGCCCGCCGGCCATCGTGCAAACGGTCGAACCGGGTGAAATTCAACGCCTCGCGCTTCCCGAAAAAGCGCCCTCGGATGAGACCTGGATCGCGCCTTTTGGCCCGCTCACGACCAAGGCCGCGAAAGCCGCCGGTCTTTCTCCGGAAGAATCGAAGCCCTATTCGCTGCTCTATACCTTCTCACTCATCGTCGCGCTTGTCTGCGGCACCGCCGGTCTGCCGCACATTCTCGTCCGTTTTTATACCAATCCCGACGGCGTCGCCGCGAAGAAAACGACGATGTGGGTCATGATTCTGATCGGTGTATTCTATGTTTTTCCGCCGGTTTTCGGTGTTCTCGGGCGCAATTTTCTGCCGGAACTCTATGCCGCAACGGGTTCAAAGGGACCTGACAAAGTCGTCCTCGAGCTTCCCGTTCTGATTCGGGAAAAATACGGTATGCTCGGTTCTATCCTCAGTGGCATCACCTGCGCCGGAGCCTTCGCCGCTTTCATGAGCACTTTCTCCGGCCTCCTCGTCTCAATGACCGGAGCCCTCGCTCACGATGTCTACGGACGCATGCTCCGGCCCGGGGCGACCGCTGCCCAGCGCATGAGTATGTTTAAATGGTGCGCGATCCTCGTTGGCGGGATTTCCGTGCTCCTCGGCTCACAGGTAGAGCTGCTCGATATCAACTTCATGGTCGGCCAGGCTTTTGCGATCGCGGCGGCCAGCTATTTCCCGCTCCTTTTCATGAGCGTCTGGTGGCGAGGCATGACCATGAAAGGGGCGGCGACAGGGATGTTAACCGGAGGACTCTGCGCCCTCGTCTGCGTCTCGCTCACCAGCATCAGCGACATTGCGGCCAAGTCTGCGAAAGCGGCGGCGGCTAAGGCTGGAGTAGATTGGGTGCCCGACGGCTTGAATGCTTTCTGGATAGGTCACCCTCTCCTTCGTATCCTCGCCGAACAACCGGCGATCTGGTCCGTGCCGCTCGCGATCGGACTCATGATCCTCGTCTCCCGGGCAACCCGTGCGACCGTCCCCGGGGACATTCGTATGAAAATGCTCGTCCTTCACGCTCCGGAAAAACTCGGTCTAAAGCAGGAGTACATCGAGGAGCATCAGGGAGTCGGACACTGAAACCCCCTTCGAAAGCTGGACTCATTGCTCATTTCGCCGGCGGGGCCAGCAACCGCAGCGAATTGAGTATCACAAGGAGAGTGGCTCCGGTGTCAGCGAGGATCGCGAGCCAGAGACCGGCGAGTCCCATGAAGGCAAGAATGAGGAAGAATGCCTTGATCGTGAGGGCGAAGATGACATTGAAGCGAATGATACCGAGAGTGCGCTGACCAAGTAGGATGGTTTCGGCGACTTTGCGGAGATCGTCCTTCATCAGGGCGATATCGGCTGTCTCGATGGCAGTGTCGCTGCCGATCGCTCCCATCGCAAAGCCAACCGAGGCGATGGCCAAAGCAGGAGCGTCGTTCACTCCGTCGCCTATCATGCCGACATGGGTGTATTGGCCGACGAGCTCGCGGATGAGCTCGACCTTCTGATCGGGCATGAGATCACCGATTGCCTCGTCGATCCCGGCTTCGCGAGAGATGGCATTGACGGTGCGCTGATTGTCGCCGCTGAGCATGATGATTTTCTCCAGGCCGGCCTTATGGATCTGTCGGAGCGCCTCGCTGACTTCGGGACGAATCGTATCGGCGATAGCGATGATGCCGAGGATCTCTCCGGCGCAACCCTCGTGCGGCTCATGCCCGAAGACGGCGAGGGATTGCCCCTTTTCTTCAATAGTAGCGAGTATGGCTTCGATCCCGGGCGTGCAGAGTCCGGTATCGTGCGCCATTTTGTGATTTCCAATGAAGTGAGGGTGTCCGTTGACGATGGCCCTGGCTCCACAGCCGGTGACGGATGCGTAATTCTCGGCGGGGGGAAGCGCAAGGCCTTTGGATCGAGCGGCTTCGAAGATGGCGAGAGCGAGCGGATGCTCGGAGTGGCTGTTGATGGAGGCGGCGCGGGCGAGGATCTCATCCTCGGACAGTTCGGATTGGGAAATAATCGCGACGACCCTGGGTGCGCCCTGAGTGATCGTGCCCGTTTTATCGACGGCGAGGGCGCGCAGTTTGCCTACTGCTTCTAGATAGACGCCCCCTTTGACGAGGACGCCGCGGCGGGCAAGGGCGGTGAGACCCGAGACAATGCTGACCGGGGTCGCGATGACGAGGGCGCAGGGGCAGGCAATCACTAACAGAACCAGAGAACGGTAGATCCAGAAAGGCCAGGGCTGAACAAAGAACAGCGGCGGAATGAGCGCCACGAGGATTGCGAGGACAAAGACGGCGGGCGTGTAGATGGCCGCGAATTTATCGACGAAACGCTGGGCGGGGGGCTTGTCCTCCTCCGCTTCGCTGACGAGTTGGATGATGCGGGCCAGGGTCGATTCGGTCGCAAGTTTGGTGACGCGAACAGTGAGGGAACCCTCGGCATTGACGGTGCCCGCGTAAACGGGATCGCCGCTTTGCTTTTCGACAAGAGCGGATTCGCCGGTGATGGACGCTTGATTGACGCTGGATGCGCCGGAGACGACTTCGCCGTCGAGCGGGATGCGGCTGCCGCTGCGAATGAGGATGGATGCTCCGATGGCGACTTCCGCGACGGGCACTTCCATTTCGGTGCCATGGGAAGAAAGAACGAGAGCGTTGGGAGGTGAGAGCTCGAGGAGGGATTGCACCGCCCGGCGGGCACGACGAGCAGCCCATGATTCGAGGAGTTCGGAAAAGGCGAAGAGGAAAACGACGCTGGCTGCTTCGGCATATTCTCCGATAATCCACGCGCCGGTGACGGCGACAGTCATGAGGACATTGATATCGAGCCGGAGTTTTCGCATGGAACCCAAGGCGGCGGGAAAAACAAGCGCACCTCCCGAGAGGGTGGCGGCGGCGAAGACGGCGATGGCAAGCCAGGCGGGACCTGCTTCCGTCCAATGCAAGACCAGTCCGATGCCGGTGAGGATTCCAGAGGCAGCGACGAGAACGCCCCGGGGCAGCGGCGAATCCCCGTGACCGCAGTCACATGACGCGGATTCACGGGAGGAATGTCCGTCGGCGCTCAAAGGTCAATGAACATGCGGATGCGAAATCCCCTGCCATCCCTGCCATGCCATGAAGGCTGAGAGGATCACGAGCAGCGCACAGGAGATGTAGGGCGCGCGGCGCATCCATTCTCCGAATCCGCTGAAGCGCTTCTGCGCGTGGTTGATACTCCAGGCGGCCGTGGCTCCGACAACGACCATTGTGAGGGCGAGGCCGAAACTGAAGGCGGCGACGAGGGAGAAGCCCAGAACGACCTTTTTGATCTGGAGGCAGACGAGCAGGATCGTGAAGGCGGCGGGACAGGGCATGAGGCCTCCGGTGATACCAAAAAGCACGATCTGCGGTGTCGTGACGGTGCGGTTGGCAAAGCGCCTCGCGATGTCTTGCGCGTGAGCGCGTTCGTGGGCATCCTGATACTCGATGCCGTCGTCCTCGGGTTCCTCGACGGCGACAGGGGCATGGCTGTGACCGTGATGCTCCCCGGTGAAGCGCAGGCGATAGGTGTGCGCGTGGTCGCTATGGCCGAGGGTGACCACCGCGAGAAATTCATGCGGCTCCGGCAGCTCACTGGTGGCTTCCCAGAAGGTATCCCGCGGCTCGAAGACGAACTTCTGGGCGCGGCCGTCGAGCCGGGCAGTTTCGATGCCGAGTTGCGTGCCTTTGGGCAGTGGAACGGACTCACCGGAGGCTCTGCAGGGATAGATGCGGAAGCGCGGCGGCACTCCTGTTTCAAAGATACTGACCTCCAGCCAGCCGTGGCCGGTATCGAGCAACATGCCGCCGTGCGGGCCTTGCTTGATGTTGCGGGTCGGAGCGGCGGCGGGTGCGGTCATGCCTGCGGGGAGGATGAGTCCGCCCTTTGTCACCGTTTCACCTGCAAGCAGACGCGGAGCGATGGCATGGGTGTGCGAATGCGCCTGCCATTGATCCGCTTCATCCGTTTTGACCGGTGGCGCGTCGTGCTCGTGGTTGTGTCCATGATCGTGACCCTCGCGATGATCGTGGGTGTGAGCATGAGCATGAGCATGAGCATGAG
>JAGNMT010000017.1 GCA_017991025.1 Verrucomicrobiales bacterium | reverse complement strand
GTCATAACCGGAACGCGATCTTTGAGCCGCATGTAATCGACCATGCCGCGCGCATCACGGCGGTGCTTCCAGTCATTCTCCCACTCCTCTTCGGCAAGATATTCCACAAAAGAATTGAGACCTTCGTCCATCCAGGTCCACTGCCGTTCGTCCGAGTTCACCACCATCGGAAAGTAGTTATGGCCCACCTCGTGGATCACGACACCGATCAAAGCATACTTCGTTTTCTCCGGATAAGTGCCGTCTTTCTCGGGTCGCGGACCATTGAAGGAAATCATCGGATATTCCATTCCCCCGACCGGACCATTCACCGACCATGCTACTGGATAGGGATACGCAAAGGTGTAACCGGAATAGATTTGAATCGTGTGCACGATGGCGTGCGTCGAATACTTGTCCCAAAGCGGCATGCCCTCCTTCGGATAAAGCGACATCGCCATCACCGGCACGCCATCATGCATGGCACCTTCCACGGCCATGGCATCCCAGACAAACTTGCGCGACGAGGCGAACGCAAAGTCACGCACCTGATCCGCCTTGAAGATCCATGTCTTCTTACCCTTCGGCCTGGCTTTCTCCGCTGCCTTCGCCTCCTCGGGCGTGACGATGAAGACGGGCTTCTTCAGCGATGTCTGCGCTTCCTTGAGTCGATCACGCTGGGATTGCGAGAGCACTTCGTCGGCATTCTGAAGCGCCCCCGTCGCCGCCACAATGTGGTCATCCGGCACGGTGAGTTGCACCGTGTAGTTGCCGAACTCCAGCGTGAACTCGCCGGTGCCGAGGAACTGCTTGTTCACCCAACCCGCATAGTCCGTGTAAGCCGCCATGCGCGGGAACCACTGGGCGATGGTGTAGATGCAATTTCCATCGTCCTCGAAGAGTTCATAACCCGTTCGTGCACTCAGGTGTTTGCAGTCATTGATCGGAAAATCCCACGCGATCTTGAACACAAAGCGGTTCCCCGGCTTCAGAACCTCCGGCAGGTCGATGCGCAGCATCGTCTTCACGATCGCATGAGGCAGATCTTTTCCTGCGGAGTCGGTGAGTTTGGCGATCTTCAACTCACCGTCGTATTCCTCATACGTAAGCAATCGGTCCAGTGCAGTGTAGGTGATCTTGCCCGGGTCTATCCCGCGCCTGGTGTTCGGAGTGAGCCGTGAGTCAGCATCGTGCGAGAGATAATTCTGATCGAGCTGGACCCAAAGATAACTCAACGAGTCGGGCGACGCATTATGATATGTCACCGTCGCCTCCGCTGTGATTGCTCGCTTCACGTCATCAAGTTCCACCTTGATGTCGTAGTCCGCCGTATTCTGCCAATAACCCGAACCCGGAGCACCGGAGGCGATGCGCTGTGCGGAGGGAGTCGGGATCATCGGATCAAGCTGCTGAAACGTGGCAACCTGAGCAAACGCCGATGACGCGAAAGCAGCGAAAGCGATAAACCATCCTATTCTCATTGCGGCTGATTGTTCCGAATGCCGGGTAATTGTCAATTGAGGAATAATGCAGTAAGACGATTTGCACCCTCCCCGGCCTTCATCCGACACTGCGAAGGTCCGATGGTCGCCAAACAAAACGCGTGGCAGCAGGCAGGTTTTCCCTCTCAATGATTCCCTCGCTGATCACAAGGAGCCAGCCCCAGGAAGAGACTCGACAGTCCCCCGCCCATTCCGTAATCTTGCGAAATCCCCGGAAAAACACCCTCTTCATCCATGAACATCAAAAGCCTCATCCTAAGTATCATCGTTGTCTTTATCGCGGTTACCCTCACTGACATCCTCATTCACGGCTTCTGGTTATCCTCTCTCTATGGCGAGACAAAAGAACTCTGGCGTCCCGAGGCCGAGATGAACAGCGGCAAATACATGGGCTGGCTCCATGCCGCTCACCTCGTCGCGGCGATCACCTTCACGGTGCTCTGGGCTGCCGGTTTTGCCCAATCCGCGAAGATCAGTTGCGGCATCAAGTATGGCCTTTTTATGGCGCTGTTCAGCCAGACGCACACTCTCATCAGCTATGCCGTGCAGCCCTTCACCATCGAAATCGTGTGGAAATGGATCGCGTCGGGTGTCCTTCAGGGCATCATTCTCGGCCTGATCGTATTCTTCGTATACAAGCCGAAGCCGACAGCTGCCTGATTCTTTCTAGCGCTCGCTAGCCTTGATCAAGGGTGGTTGCGGGCGCTTCTTCCAAAGATCGACCTCTTCCTTGAGAACCTCGACGGCTTTGATCAGTTGCCTGTCGAGGCCCTTCGCCTCGTCACCCGGTTCCGGCCAGACGATATGATCGGGTATTGCGCCGTTGAGTTCCATGTCCCTGCCATCCGCGACGCTGTACCAACCCCGGAAGGGAAGACGCAGTGTGCCGACATCCATGATCCTCGTGCTGTCCGTGCTGATGACCCCGCCGGCGGTGGGAACACCTATCAATTTCCCGCGTTTGAGTGTTTTGATAGAGTGACTGAAAATCTCGGCGTTGCTATAGCTGTTCTGGTTGCACATCACGACGATGGGTTTGCTCCAGGTCGCATAGACGATGCGGTCCTGCGGGTAACCCGGTTTGCCTCCCCGTGGTACCGTGATCGCATGCTGCGGCTGAGTGAGCGCAGTGAGGAGATGGTCGGTGGTGCTGCCGCCGCCGTTCTCCCGTACGTCAATTACAAGTCCATCTTTCCCGGCCCCGGCGGCATAAAGCGCTTCCTGAAACTCCCGGAAGCTTTCTTCATTCATCGCGCTGATATGGAGGTAACCGAGTTTGTCACCGGACGCCTTCCCGACCGCTCTCCGATTATCCGCGATCCACTTGTCGTAGAGAAGCTTTCGCGCCGTGAGGTAGCTGACGGGCCGGAGCGTGACATCACGTTCTTTTCCGGATATCGCTTTGACCCGCAGAGTGATGTCCCGATCCAGGCGCCCGTGGAGCACTTCGCTCACGTCCATGGCAGGCGTTACGTCGCGGCCATCAACTTTCAAGAGGATCTCGCCCGCTTCGATACGACTCAATTGGAAACTGGCGGGTCCTTTTGGCAAAACATCCCGCACCTTCCAGCCGGGACCGGCGAAGGCGGGATCAAAACGCAGGCCGAGGTGAGCCGTCTCCTCGCGCCAGGTGTTCGAGGCGATGACTTTGGTTTCCAAAGTGAAGCCCAGGTGCGAACCATTCAATTCACCCAGCATCAAAGAGACCACTTCCCCGACAGCTTTCATGTCCTGGACGTTGGCCGCCATGTCCGCATACTTCTCGCGCACCACGTTCCAGTCGCGATTGCCGAGGCGCTCGTCGTAATACTTGTCACGCATCACCCGCCAGCATTGTTCAAAGACGGCCCGCTGTTTGTCCGCACGGGTCACGCTTTGCGGCGCTTTGAAAGAGTAGTATTTCCCCGTGCCGGTCTTGGCGGAGATCGAGGTCGGTTTGGCTTCATTGAGACCTACGATCTGGTCCTCGAGTTTCAGCCACTGCGCATCAATGACCGAGGCGGAGCTGATCTGTTTAGGCTTCAACTCGTCGGGGATCTCCACGGCGTAGGTCGCTTTCTTGCCATCAATCACCCCCTGAAAGGCCAGCTTCTTCGAGTCGGGGGACCACAGGAGCGTATTCTCCACCGAATTGGCAATCGTGATGCGGTGGATACGCTCATGGATGTTTTCGAAATCGATCTTCAACGCCGGTTTATCGACGGATTTTTCCACCGGTTTTGGCTCGGGCTTCACTGCGGATTTGTCCGTCGGTTTCTCCGTTGGTTTGTCAGCGGGCTTCACCTCCGGTTTATCCACAGGTTTTGGACTTCCTGGAGTAGTGGTAGTAGTGGTAGTTTTCGGAGCAGCGGCGGCCGCTTTCTCAGCCGTTTTGATCTTCTCTCGAGCTTTAACGAGCGTGCGTTCCCGCTTTGTTCTCTCATCATCCTCAGCGAGGAGATTCACATAAAAAATGTCCACTTCATCGAACTCACGCCTGCCGGTCCAGGCGATCATCTTCCCATCAGGTGACCACTCGGGGCTCTGATCATTATTAGGATGTCGCGACAAATTGAAGGGGGCACGCGAGCCATCGACCGGCATGACCCACACGTCGGCATTAAACCATTCATCACTGAGCGAATAGACGATCCAGGTGCCGTCAGGTGAAAAGTGGAAGCCCGGAGTGTTCCATGACTCAAGGAGCCGTTTGGCGTTCTTTCCGTCGGCATCGGCGATCCACAAGTCTCCCCCTCCTTTTGCATAGCCGATGTGTTTGCCATCCGGGGTGAACTCGATGAGCGACTCCACTGCGGCGTCGTTGGTGAGTCGCGTGAGCGGAAACTGGGTATTCTCCCACCAGTATTTGGTGAGCTTCTCCGGCACCGCCTTCCAGATGTCGACCTGCCCCCCGGCGTCACTGATAAAGAGCAGCGACTTCCCATCCGGCGCGAAGACCACGCCGCGTTCCTCTTCGGCGGTGTGAGTGACTTGTTTCGGTTCCCTCAACTCGGTATCCATCACCCACACATCACCCCCCGAAATAAAGGCCATCTGCAACCCGTCCTGGGTGAAATGGATGCTATCCGCTTTTTCCAGAACCAGCTTCTCAATATCGGGGAAAACAGGGTCACTCGCCGCCTCGATCGCAATTCTTGCCGGAGCCGCGTCTCCCGGATGCCAGCGGTAAAGGTCGAACTTCACCCGGAAGACCACCGTGCTGCCATCGCGGGAAATGGCCGGGAACACGACCGAATCGCCCTTAAGTGAGGTGCGCTGCACATCCTTGCCCGAAGCGAGGTCATGTTCCCATAAATTGAAAGTGCCGTCACGATTCGACACGAAATAAAATCCTTTCCCATCCGGCTTCCACATCGGCCAACGGCTCTCCGTCTCCTCGCCGATGACCCGCTGGAATTTCGCGCCATCCCGATCAAAGAGCCAGATCTGACCGGCACGGGAACCTTTGTAGCCCTGACGCCACCAACTCTCCGAGCCCTCCCGTGTGAAAAGGACCCGCTTGCCATCCGTTGTCAGGGAGCCATCGGCAGCCCCATCATCAAACAACACTTCTTCCGCAAGCCGCTCATTCACCTTCAAGACCGCAAGCCGCGACGATCGTGTCTCCTGCATCCACGAAAAATCACGGGCGATACTCACGAGAAGCCCCCTTCCATCCGGCATCCACTGGCGCACATCACAACCATCCGTGTTCCAACTGATCTGCTTCGCCTCACCTCCGCCGGCCGGCATCACATAAGCCTGCTTGCCTCCCTCACGGGTGCTGTTGAAAGCGAGTTGTTTGCCGTCGGGGGAAAAAGCAGGTCCCGACTCCACCGCCGGATGCGCGGTGAGCCGGGTTGCGGTGCCTCCACCTGTCGGAACCGTCCAGATATCGCCACCCCAGGTAAAGGCAAGCGTGGCACCGTCCGGCGAGAGGGCCGACTCATGAGCAAGTGTGACAGGCCCGGCTTGCACCTCCCGGTTTGCCAATAGCAGCAGGGCCCCAAGAAGAGAAAAATGGCTTCGGTTTATCATAAAATCAGTGATCGTAGAACGTCTCCCGATCACGCTGATTCGAATGCAGGCAGACCGATTCGTCAAGCCGGATGACTACTCAATCGCTGCCATTCCGAAGCAAATCGATCATCCCTACCCTGGCAAGGCAACGGAAACCTCCGGGTCCGGGTGCGCACTCAAGGGTGCCTTCCCTTTTGCTCCCGCAGAGGAGCGGGGGCGATCTGACCATCGCGGAGCATTTCATTGGAATAGCCGCCCGCAAAGATCACCGGCATATCACGTCGATCCGCCTGAATCGGGTCGGGGAGTTTAAGACCGCACCCAAGGACGGGGAAAATCCGCCGTCGAATGCAGCGAACTTCTTCTGCTGTCGATTTTACTGAAAATAAGATAAATACCATAATATTGGCACTCGTTCTCCTCCAAGAACACAGCCATCGCCGGCCCCTGCCTGCCAAGGCAGGAAGGACTTGAGGCGTTTCCAGCACGAATTCCCGTTTTGGAAAGGAACCATTCAGATCTATATTCGGTGCGCGCGGAAGATCCCTCCGCTGCTTGTTTCCTGGTTCCTCGATGAAAACTTCCCTGATCACCCGCCTTGCTCCCGTCTGCTGCCTCGCCGCCTTTTGCTGCCTCGCCGCCTGCGATAAAGTCACCCCCTACCTCGACACCGTCAAAAAAGCGCTCGATCGCGAAACCGAGGAAGAGGCGGCCACCCGGAAGCCGATTGCCGAAGCGGATATCCCTCCACCGCCAGCCCCCGTCAAAATGGAGCCGACCATCAACAAAGAAGCTCGCGTCTCCGTTCTCGGCTACCACGACTTCACTGCGGGGTCATCGACCAATGACATGATCCTCAACATCGAGAACTTCCGCAAGCAGATGCAGGCGATCAAGGACGCGAAACTACCCGTCATCAGTATGCGGCAGTTCCTCGATTGGAAAGCGGCCAAAGCCGACATTCCCGCCGAGTGTGTCATGATCACGATCGACGACGGCTGGAAGGCAACCCACACCCTCGCCATGGGAGTGCTCAAAGAGTTCGGCTATCCTTTCACGATCTTTCTTTACAAAAATTACATCGGTGTCGGCGGGCGGTCTCTCACTCATGACGAGGTCCGCGAACTCGCTGCGAACGGAGCAACCATCTCAAGCCACTCCGTCAGCCACCAGAATATGTCCAAACGCGGCGGACGCTCCGATGAAGCCTACGACGCCTGGCTGAAAGAGGAACTCGGGGGATCATTGCGCTTCCTCGAAGAAAATTTCGGCGACACCGGAGCCGTCGTTAAGACCTTTGCCTTTCCCTATGGGATCTACAACGACCGGGTCCTCGAGCTGGCCCGCGAGTTCGGCTACGAAGCCTGCTTTACCGTGAACGGAAAGAAGACACCCTGGGATGCCGAGAGCCTCGAACTCGGCCGCTACGTCGTGCACGGGACGACCCTCGCCAACTTCGACCCGGCCCTTGATTTCGGAGGCGGCACCGTCACTTCCACCGGACGCAAACTCCTTGCTGAATCAACCAATGAGACCGGGCAGGAGCAAGCCCCGCTTGTCACCGTAAAACCGCCCGCCAACAGCGTCGTCGGGAACCGGCTCCCCCTCATTGAAATCGACCTTTCCAAACTCTCCGGCGTGGTTGCCGATAGCCTTATCCTCCGTGTCAGTGGATTCGGGCAAGTGCCTCAAGTCTACAATCCCGCGACCGGGCTCGTCACCTACCAGATCCCGCAACGGCTCAGGCTCGACAGTTGTGCCGTGCAACTCACCTTCCGCCACGCGGCATCCAAAGACAACGAAGTCATCGGGTGGACCTTTCAGGTAGATCAAATGGCCGATTACCTCTCCTCCGACATTACCGTCCCCGGCAAGAACGACTCCCGGGCAGCCACCCCGGCTGACGAAAAAGCCGTCAAAGAAAAACCAGCCCCTCCAACAGCAACACCATCAATTTGATTTTAAGGATCACGGGTCATGGGTCATGGGTCATGGGTCATGGGTCATGGGTCATTAAATGAACTCTCCTACTCCTCTTGATTCTTGACTCTTGACTCTTGACTCTTGACCCGTGACTCATCTTCTCCTCACTCCTCTCCTCCCATGTTCAACAATCTCTCCGGCACCCTTCAGGAAACTTTCAAGAAACTCCGCGGTCACGGCAAGATCTCGGAGAAAAACATCTCTGACGCCCTGCGCGAGGTGCGTCTCGCCCTCCTTGAGGCCGATGTGGAATTCTCTGTCGCCAAAGACTTTATCGCCCGCGTCAAAGAGAAGGCCCTCGGCGAAACAGTCATCCGCAGCATCCAGCCCGGGCAACAGATCGTCAAAATATTCAACGACGAAATCGCCGCGCTCCTTGGCGGTGACGCTTCCCCGCTCGACCTCAATCCGCCTTCACGCCTGCTCATCGTCGGACTCAACGGAGCGGGCAAAACAACCACCTCGGCCAAGCTCGCTCTTCATCTCCGCAAAGAAGGCCGCCGCCCCCTCCTCGTGGCCTGTGACCTTTATCGTCCCGCCGCGATCGACCAGCTCGTGACCCTCGGCAAACAGATCGACATCCCCGTTTTCCGCCCCGAACCCGGCGAGACAGACGTCCTCAAAGTCGCCAAAGCAGCCCTGAAATGGGCTGAAGACCAGGGCGGCACCGTCACCATTTTTGACACCGCCGGACGCCAGGAAATTGACGAAGCACTCATCGAAGAACTCAAGCAGCTCCACCGCTTTCTCGCCCCGCGCGAGACGCTCCTCGTCGCCGACTCCGCAACCGGACAACAGGCTGTAAATGTCGCCAAAACTTTCGACGAGATCGTTGGCATCACCGGCATCATCCTCACCAAACTCGACGGCGACGCCCGGGGCGGCGCGGCGCTCTCGATGCGCAGTGTCACGGGCAAACCGATCAAATTTGTCGGGGTCGGGGAAAAACTCTCCGACTTCGAGGCCTTTGTTCCCGACCGCATGGCCGGACGTATTCTCGGCATGGGCGACATCGTCGGCCTCGTCGAACGCGCCGCCGAAGCCATCGATCAGGACGAAGCCCTCCGCATGGCCGAGCGGATGAAAGGGTCGAACTTCGACTTCAACGACTTCCTCGCCCAGATGCGCATGATGAATCGTATGGGCGGCATGCAGAGCATCCTGGGCATGCTCCCGGGCATCGGTGACAAACTCAAAGGCGTCGATCTCGACGAAAAACGGATGAAACGCACCGAGGCCATCGTGCTTTCAATGACTCCGAAAGAGCGGACCCGTCCCGAGATTATCAAAGCCTCCCGCCGCCGCCGCATCGCCCTCGGCAGTGGCGCCAGCGTCACCCAGGTGAACCAGCTCCTGAAGCAATTCGGCAACATGCGCAAAATGATGCGCAGCAAAGGCAAAATGAGCCAGATGATGAAGCAGTTCGGCGGCGGCAAGATGCCGTTTTAGCGGCTAGCGGTTCAGCTGTTTAGCTATCAGGAGGTCAGACCCGACACTGTCTGGTCAGTTAAGCGATAGGGTTGTTTCAATCCGCGCCCCCCGTTCGGGGGGTGACGACGGGCGATTTAAACCCTTGGTTTTCAATCACTCGCCGAGCCATTGGCGCGAACCTCCGGAAATCCGGCGGCTTTTGCCAATAGCATCTCAACCACTTCATTTGCTCACCTCCACTTCCGGCAAGCGGAACGCTTGCCCTACAACTCGATCCTCGACGCTTCAACAAATCAACGGCCCGTCAATGTCATATCCCTCCCTTCCTCCATGGTGTTCGACCCGGTGATGCCAGTTACTCCCGAGATGATAAAAGCGCAATGAATCCGTTTTCAAATCCACAATCCCTAACAAACGCGCATTCATCGTAGCAAGCCGGGCCGGATCAACTTCACATTCAAACACGAAGTTCTGAACCCGCTGCCCATAGTCGAGGCAAGCTTTGGCAACATGACGCAAGCGTCGCTGGCCTTCCCGCGTGGTAGTGGCGACATGGTAGGTAACGAGGACTTCCTTGCTCGATGTATCCTTCAGCAGGACTGCTCCGTTCTCCTTGTAATCAAAAACCTTCGCGGTGATCTGACGACGATTAAAAAGAGTCAGCGCGAGCCGGTCCGCAAAATAGGCACGGAACTCCTCCATCAGATCGAGTGCAAGCGAAGGGCGACCCGGACGGTCGCGGTGAAGGAAGCCGCACTGCGCATCAAGGCCGAACGATTCGAGAGCAGACCGGCAGTCGTGCACGAGCAGGACGTAGAGAAATGAAAGCAGCGCATTGACCGGATCGAGCGGAGGCCGTCGCGAACATCCTGACATCGTCACTTCAGGATCATGATCGGTGAAGAGATGGGGAAAGACCGAGAAATACATCGCCGCCGCATCGCCCTCGATCCCGCGCAACGAATCCAGCGACGTAGCACGCGCCGGCGCGATCAGTCTCCTTCTCCCCGTGATCGCGAGCCGCCCGCATCAGGACTTGGCGACTGTTCGCCAGCTTCGCCGAAATCATGTTGCTCGCGATCGCGACTGAGGCGGGCTCGTGATCGGCACGCCGGTATTGCTCCCGTCTCAGGAGAATGTTTCCCGAAGTAAACCCATTCGCAGCGACGAGAAACTTTCCGTGCGGATTATGAAACGAGAGACTCACATTCGCCTCCGTGCAGGCAGCCATCAGCGCGGCCGAGGCCGAGATATCCCAGCCGAAACAGGCTATCCCATCGAGATTGTGCAGCGGCACCCGCAAATTCGCCTCGCCCTCATGACGGATCTCGACAGCGGCACCGTCCTTGCGCAGATAGGCACCTTCGAGAGTGACAAAAAGGGTATTGAGGTGTGTCTTCATCGTTTTCTGAAATTTCAGATCTGAGATTTGAGCGTTGCGGAGAACCAGGCTGCCGCCCAACGTTTGAAACGAAGGGCTTTCGGCTGGCAAAGTTCGATGAGTGAACAGGCGTCGCAACGCCGCCCTTCATACTCAGCAACAGGGGTGGTTCGAGCGTCTATCATCGCATGCAGCGCAGTGGCAATTTCGACAACGAGGCGGCGGAGTTCAGGACCAAAAACGACCTCGGTGCGGCGGCTTTTTTCCCCGTAGTAAAGGCAGCCGTCGGCGATCTCTGCACCGAGCATCTCCTCGAGACACATCGCCTGGGAACAGAGTTGGACCTCATCGGCGCGGTGACTCTTCGGTTTGCCACGCTTGTATTCCACCGGCACCGGGCGCTGCGCGCATTTCAAATTTGAAATCTCAGATCTCAGATCACCCACAGGGTGGAACTCGACCACATCACACTGGCCGAGATCCCGAGGGTATAGGAGCACACCGGCAGGCTACGCGTGATTCGCACACCGGCACGGGTCTCATCCGGCCCCTCGTGGGCTTTTTTGTGCAGGGTCTGCCCCTCGGCGGTGAATTTGTTCTCCGCCCAAACCTGCTCAAGATGGATCAGCGCGCACTGGCGCGGGCAATAGAGCCAGTGCTAAAGAGCCGAGAGCGGGAGAAGCTGGTCTTCGGTGAACATGGGCGGGCTTGACTGCATGCAATTTTGTCACTAAACTGCATGCATGACACAGGTGACGATTCGACGGGTGGAAGAATCCTGGGTGGAGAAAGCGAAAGAGGAAGCCGCGCGGAGACAGGTCTCGATGAACCAAGTCCTCGTCGAGGCCCTTGCCCGTGGTCTCGGAGCCGATGCCGAACCAGTGCGAAAGAGCAACCTCGACCGATATGCCGGGGACTCGGATTTCGGACCGGGCTGGGACGAGTTTCTCGAAAAAGATCTCAAACAGATCGATCCCGAGCTATGGAGTTGATCCTCGTCCTCGACACCAATGCCTACAGCGATTGGCGGCGCAGCGGGCGCTGGCATCGACGCCTCTCCGTGGCGAACCGCATCATCCTCCCCGCCACCGTGATCGGTGAGTTGCACCATGGCTTCCGCAAGGGGGCGAAGTTCGAGGAGAATGCGCGCAAACTGCGGGAATTCCTCACGGAACCCCAGGTCGAAGTTCACCCGGCGACCTTTCGCACAGGGGAACTTTACGGGGAGTTCGCGAATCACCTTCAACAGCAGCGAACCCCCATCCCGACCAACGACATCTGGATCGCTGCCGCGACGCGGGAATGCCAGGGCCGCCTGGCCACCAGCGACGATCACTTTCGGCACCTCCCGTTCATTGATTTGGAGGAGGAGTGAGCCCCGTATCTGTGACCTTGGGTGGATCGCCGCGAGCGGGAACTGAACATCGGCATTCACAGGAACGGATTAATCACGCGTACTCCATCAAAGTCCTGACCGTGACTGAGGTCCTCGGAATAGACGATGACGCAACCCGTCTCCTTCGCTGAGGCAAGAATCAACGCATCCCAATGGGAAATCTGATAACGAGTGTGGATCGCAAGAGCCAGGAGGAATGTCTCGGCCGTGATCCCGGCGACCGGACGGAGTAACCACCCTTGCAGCCAGCGTTGCTCACGTTTCCTTGAAAGGTTCAGTTTTTTCGGATGCCTCGCCGACGCGATGAACTCGTTAAGCACCTGAACGGAAAACTGCACCCCCGGCAGGAGCAGCAGTTCCCTCGCAATGGAGGTCTTCCGATCCTGAGGCGTCTTTTCCTCGGCCGCGTAGACCAGGATATTGGTATCAACGAAGGCGTTCGGCATAGATTTCGTCCCGGGTCAGAGGGATCAGGGGTTCATCGCGAGGGGTGGCGCGTGCATCCGCCTCGGCATAGATTTCCTCAAGCGCCGCAACGAGACGGCGATGTTTTTCGGCGGACTCCGCATCGTCTGACAGGGATTCCAGAAACCCGCGAACCATCGCGCTGACTGAGGTGCCCTCTTCCGCCGCCCGAAGCCGGGCCTTGCGGTAGGTTTCGTCGTCGATCTTCAAGGTGATGTTTTTCATGACTGTGCAGCACAGTAACTGTGCACCATTGCCGGGTCAAGGTTTCTCAGCCAAGGATCAATCAGCCAAGTCGCGCAAAAACCGTCCTCTAAATACTCCAACATTTTATAGCGGAGCAGTTCACGAGCGAGGTCGGCGCGGGTGGGACAACGGCGGGGATAGGGTGGAGATTTTTTAGTAATTTATCGGGGGTGGTTTTTAGCAATCGCGACTGGGGAAGGCACGATAAGGAGCACTCGTCATGGACTGTCACCTGAAGATCTTTCGAGAAGCATTTTATTGCCGCATCGCGCCATCTTAAATCGCTCCATTTTTGCCCAATTCGACGTAGCTTTAGAGGATTTCCTGTCCAATGAAGCCGACCTCATGGTTCCCTCTCCTCGCGGGCTCTTTTGCCCTTACCCTGCCGCCTCTCTATGCCGGGGAGAAGGTCGACTTTAATCGTCAAATCCGCCCGCTGCTCTCCAATCGCTGCTTTGCCTGTCACGGGCCCGACGAAGCAAAGCGCAAAGCCGACCTCAGACTCGATAATTCCGCAGGGGCTTTCGTAGATCTGGACGGACATTCGGCGCTGGTCCCGGGCAACCTGGAGAAGAGCGAATTGTTCCACCGCATCACGCTTCCGACCGGGCATGAGGATATGATGCCCCCCACGGGCAAGGGGACCCGATTTTCTGACAAGGAAGTGGCGCTCATCAAAGAATGGATCGAGCAGGGTGCCACCTACGCCAGTCACTGGTCCTACGAAAAGCCGGTCCGGGCGGAGTTGCCGAAGGGCAAACGCTCTGAATGGCCGAAGAATGAGATTGATCATTTTGTTCTCGCCCGTCTCGAGAGCGAAGGCCTCGAACCCGGTCCCGAGGCGGATCGTTATTCTCTCGCAAGACGTGCGTCGATTGACCTGACCGGTCTGCCGCCGACCTGGGAGGAAGTCACCGCTTTTGTGAATGACACTTCTGAAAAGGCCTACGAAAGTTATCTCGACCGTCTCCTCGCCAAGCCAACCTACGGCGAGCGCTGGACCCGCGTCTGGCTCGATCTCGCCCGCTACGCGGACTCAGCCGGGTATGCCGATGATCCGCCGCGCACGATCTGGGCCTTTCGTGATTATGTTCTCGGGGCCTTTAACAGCAACCTGCCTTTTGATCAGTTCACGATCGAGCAGCTTGCCGGAGACCTCCTCGAAAAACCGACCCGGGATCAGCTCGTCGCGACGGCTTTCCATCGCAACACGATGACGAACAGCGAGGGCGGGACGAATGATGAGGAGTTCCGCAACGAGGCGATTGTTGATCGGGTCAACACGACGATGGCGACCTGGATGGGCACGACGATGGCCTGCGCCCAGTGCCACACGCACAAGTTCGATCCGCTCACCCATACCGAGTATTTCCAGATCTTCGCTTTTTTCAATCAAAGCGAGGATGCCGACCTCAAAGATGAGCGACCCGTGCTCGAACTCTGGTCTGAGGCACAGGAAAAAAGCAAAGTCGAGTGGAAGGAAAAAATCACCTCCCTGAAAAAGACGCTCGAGACCCCGACCGGGGCCCTCGCCGCCGAGCAGCTCGAGTGGGTCAGGCGGATGCAGAAAGAGCCCGCCTGGATCGCGATCAAGCCGACCAGGGCCGAGGGTAGCGCGATGGAGCTGACGATAGACGGGAAGGGGCTCATCACGACGGCCAGCGTCAAGGCACTCACGGACATTTACCGTATCGAATTCGACGCCCCCGCCGATGCCCCGGATCTCACCGCGTTGCGTTTGGAGATCCCGGCGGAGCAGGCGGCTAACTTTGTCCTCTCCCGCATCTCCGCGACCTGGCAGCCCGATGATAAATCGCCGCGACGCGCCCGCCATGTCCGTATCGCCCTGCCGGGAAAGGACAAGATCATCCATCTCGCCGAGGTAGAAATCTTTTCGGGCGGCGTCAATGTCGCGACGAAAGGAACTGCCAAACAGAGTTCGATCGCTTCGGGTGGCGAAGCGAAGCGGGCGATCGACGGAAACACTGATGGCAATTACGAGAAAAACTCGGTCTCACATACGGGAACGGAGAAGGATCCCTGGTTCGAGATCGATCTCGGATCCGAACTCCCGATTGAGAAAATCACGATCTGGAACCGGACCGACGGAGGTACCTCAGAACGCCTGCAAGGCTACGAAGTTTCCCTGCTGGATGCGAGTCGCAGCGTGGTGTGGACCGAATCGCCCAAAGACGTTCCCTCGCCGAGCACGGCCTTTGCCCCGGGCGGACCGGCACCGATCGAGTTTGAAGTCGCGGTCGCTACCCATGAGCAGCCCGGCTTTCCTGCCAGCGCCGCCATTGCGAAAAAGTCCGATCCGAAAACCGGATGGGCCATTGCCGGGGGCGTCGGGAAACGGCAGGAGCTGACCCTGATCCGTAAGACGCCAATGAAGATCGCCGGTGGAAAGATGGTGATCAAACTGGAGCAGCAGTCCGAGTTCAAGGAACATCTCATCACCCGTGCCTCGCTCTCCTATACGAGTGAAGACGGGGTTCTCGAATGGGCGCGCATGCCGATGGACATTCGCGATATGACCCGGAAAGCATCGGGGGCGCTGACCGCCGAAGAAACGCCCCGCCTCGCCGCCTTTTTCCGGACTGTTGCACCTTCGTTGAATGACGAGCGCGCTGAACTGTCGAAGCTGGAAAAGCAGCTCGCCGACGCAAAACCCGAGACGACGGTGCCCATCATGCGGGATTTGCCGGCTGACAAGCGGAGAAAGACCTTTGTCCAACAACGGGGAAACTACAAGAGCCTCGGACCGGAGGTCAGCGAGGGGGTGCCTGCTGTCTTTCATCCGCTTGAGAAAGGCGCGAAGCCGAATCGACTCGCCCTCGCCAAATGGCTCGTCGATGACGACAATCCGCTGACACCCCGCGTTGTGGTGAACCGTTATTGGGAAGAGATGTTCGGTATCGGTATCGTCGAGACCAGCGAGGAATTCGGGTCCCAGGGGGAACCACCTTCGCATCCGGAGCTCCTCGACTGGCTTGCGGTTGATCTTCGGGAAAACGGGTGGAACATCAAACGGCTCCTGAAGCAGATCGCGATGTCGGCGACCTACCGGCAGTCGTCGAAAACCTCTGTCGAGTCCCAGGAGCGGGATCCTTACAACCGCCTTCTCAGTCGCGGCCCGAGGTTTCGCCTTTCCGCCGAGCAGGTGCGGGACAATGCCCTCGCCGTGAGCGGTCTGCTCAGCCCCAGAATGCACGGGGCTCCCGTGAATCCGCCTCAACCTGAGATGGGGCTCTCGGCCGCATTCGGCGGAAAAACGGACTGGGTCGACAGCAAAGGGGAGGAGCGCTATCGGCGCGCGCTCTACACCTCGTGGCGGCGCAGCAATCCCTACCCGTCCATGGCAACTTTCGATGCGCCGAACGGAGAAGTCTGCACCGTGCGGCGCGGGCGCACGAATACGCCGCTCCAGTCGCTCGTGACCTTGAATGATCCAGTCTATGTCGAGTCAGCTCAGGCCCTCGGAAGAAAGATTCTCGCCAGGGGAGGCGCAACGACGGCGGATCGTGTCTCCTTTGCGATTCGGGAATGCCTCGTTCGGGAGCCTCGTCCGGCCGAAATTGAACGCTTGAGAGCCCTTTACGAATCGGTCCTGACAGATTACCAGGCGAAGGCGGAGATGGCGGCAAAAATCGCCCAGGAACCGCTCGGCCCGCTACCGGCGGGCAGCAATTTCCCGGAGCACGCCGCATGGACCGTGGTCTCGAATGTGATCCTGAATCTCGACGAAGTTTTCATGAAGCGCTGATGCCGCGGCGACACCCCTGACACTTTACCTCCTTCCCAAATGACTCCCGATCTCGAACGTATTCAATTTCATACCCGCCGCCATTTCCTGCGCCACTCCGCCGCCGGGATCGGAGGGATCGCGCTCAATGCCCTGATGGCGAATGACCTTGCCCGTGGAGCCTCCCCGATCAGTCTGACCGATCCGCTTGCTCCGAAAAAGTCGCATTTTGCGGCCAAGGCGAAACGGGTCATCTACCTGCACATGACCGGTTCACCGCCGAACCTCGACATGTATGACTACAAACCCGAGCTCGTGAAGTTCAATGGAAAGGATTGTCCCGACGAATTTCTAAAGGGGCGCACTTTTGCTTTCACCACCGGCGTGCCCAAATTGATGGGTTCCCCGCGGCAGTGGTCTCAGCACGGGAAGAACGGTATGTGGATGTCGGATGCGATCCCGAACTTGCACAAGATCGCCGACGAGATGTGCGTCGTTCACTCGATGCACACCGATCAGTTTAACCATGCCCCCGCCGAACTGCTCGTCTACACCGGCTCCCCGCGCGCGGGTCGTCCCTCGATGGGGGCCTGGACGACCTACGGACTCGGATCGGAGAACGAGAATCTTCCCGGATTTGTTGTTTTGATCTCGAGCGGCGTGCAGCCCAACGGTGGCAAAGCTTCGTTTGGCTCGGGCTTTCTTCCGTCCGTCTACCAGGGCGTGCAGTGCCGCTCGAAGGGGGACCCGGTTCTCTACTCATCCGACCCGGCCGGCATGGACAGACCGATGCGACGCAAGACGCTCGATGCCCTTGCCGATCTTAACGGGATACAGGCGGAGGAAATGGGGCATCCCGAAACACTCACTCGTATTTCCCAATACGAACTCGCTTTCCGCATGCAGACCTCCGTGCCGGAGGTGATGGACATCACGAAGGAATCCGCCGGAACCATCGAAGCTTATGGTGCCGCGCCGGGGGCGGCGAGTTTTGCGAATAATTGTCTCCTCGCCCGTCGTCTCGTCGAATCGGGAGTACGTTTTGTGCAACTCTTCGACTGGGGCTGGGATTTCCACGGCACCGGCGAAGGGCTTGGCCTCAAATCGGGACTCACGAACAAGTGCGCGACGATGGACAAACCTATTGCGGCTCTGATCAATGATCTGAAAGAGCGGGGTCTTCTCGACGAAACGCTCATCGTCTGGGGCGGGGAATTCGGACGCACTCCGTTTCAGGAGGGGCGCACCGCGAGTTCGGGCGTGCTCGGACGCGATCACTTCCCCGATGCGTTCACCATGTGGATGGCCGGGGGCGGAGTCAAAGCCGGATTCGAATACGGCCGGTCCGACGATCTCGGATTCTCGATCGCCGAAAATCCCGTCCATGTACACGACCTTCAGGCGACGATTCTGCATCAGTTAGGATTCGACCACGAACACCTGACCTATCGCTTCCAGGGCCGCGACTATCGCCTCACCGATGTGCACGGCCATGTCGTGAAAGAGTTGATTGCGTGACAGAGCGGGAGATACTCCCGGTGTAATCATGCGTAGCCAACACCCTCTGCCGTCTCTCTCTCTGCTTCGATGCGTCCTTTTCCCGCTCGCCCTTTTTGGAGCGGGGGTCGCGGAGGCGCACAAGGTCTCCTCGGTTTCGCTGATCTCATACCTGGATACCGTGAAGCGGGCCTACGTGCTCGACGTGGCGATGGAGGTCGTGCCGAGTGAGGACCCGGCGCTCAATGAACAGATCTCGCCCGAAGATGCGGCACGCGAATTCGCGCAGGAGTATCTCGTCGTGATGTTTGACCGGAAGGACGTGAAACCGGCCCTGGAGATCCATATCGAGGAAACGAGTGATCAAGACACGCCTCCGGAACTGAGGCGCCGCCAGGTCCTCACGAAGCTGACCGGGGCGATCCCGGAGGGAGCCGGTGAATTTCTCCTCTATCTCGATCCCCGCTGTCCGATGGCGGTGGTGATGGTGGTCATTAAAGACAACCAGACGAGTCGGCGCATGCAGGTGGTGCTTGCCGGAGAATACAGTCGGCCCGTGAGTGTGGCTCCAATCTCGAAGGGAGACCCCTTTGCCGGGGAGCAGAAAGCGCCCCTGCCGGTCCCGGCTGTCACACCGGCTGAACCGGGCGGTGACGAGGTGAAAGTGCCTGCCTCCCGGGAACGTCCCGCCTCTTTTTGGTCGGGTTGGCAGAGTTATTTTCAGGGGAGCGGGTTGCCCTGGCTGCTGGCGATCTCGATTTTTCTACTAACTTCGGGGCAGCGGGGCCTTTTTCTCCAGGTCGCGACACTGTTTATAGCCCAGAGTCTTTCCCTTGGCCTGGTGGCCTTGAAGTTCACGCCCGTGCCGGATTGGACGTCGATGGCACTCGTTGTTC
>JAGNMT010000016.1 GCA_017991025.1 Verrucomicrobiales bacterium | reverse complement strand
CATTCGACACCACCTGTTTGGTTTTGTGCTCCAACTGCATAAGGAAAAAATGATTCTGAGAACCCCGGGAAATCCTGCCGCGTTGGAGTTTGTTTGAAAACTGGAAAAAATCGAACAAAAAACAGGTCAACCTGTCAAGACCCGGGATGAAAAGCTCTATCGTAGTGGTTCCCTGGGCCGACGGCCTACACCTTCGCCCGGCAGCACGAATCGTGCGGGTGGCGCAGCGATTCAAGTCATCGGTATCGATGACCTGTGGTGAGAAAATGGCCGATGTCAGGAGCATTCTAAGCATCATCGCTTTGTGCGCCACAATGGGCACGGCCGTTGGCATTGAAGTGACCGGAGAAGATGAACAGACGGCGCTTGAGGCGATCGAACGGGCCTTCTCGGGTGATGATGAATCGTCATGATGTCGGCCCGGGTGCACCACTACTCGTCTGAGAGGACCTGTCTTAACCAGGCTCGCGCTGCCTCACGGGCCGGAGACGGACGCAGGAGCCAGCCATCATTGTGGTTCCGGAATCCGGTCTCCAGGAAGGTGAAATCACCCACGATGCCGGTGTCCTTCAGGTATTGCCTCGTGGCATCCACAGAATTCTCCTGACAAATAAACTGTGCCCGCATCCCGAGTCGGCGCAGTCGCGTCAGAGCCGACGTGCGATCCGATCCGGCATAGGGCCACGTTTCACGGACGCCGTCGTAATGGCTGTAACAGAAAAACCCCCGCCAGAGATGAGCGATTTCCTCGTCGTACAGGCCGATCGCGTTGCAGGCGAGGGCGCCCCGCGAGAAGCCGCAGAGGATGACCCGCGCCGGATCGCCTGAGAAAGTTTTGCAGATCGCCGGAATCGCCCGTTTGGCGAAAGCAACCGTCGCCTCGGGGCGGTGATCCGGAGCGTCACCCCACCAGGTGATCGCAAGCTTATCACCGGCCTCATTGAGAAACGGCAGGCAAACCCAGATACAGCCGGTGCCTCCGGAAAGCCCATAGCCGATCTGACTCCCCTCGGGACGTCCTGTGCTCACGTCGCCAAAGGCGTTCTTAAAATTTCCGTTCCCGGCATACTCACAGAGAACCGGAAAACGCTTCTCCGGTGACCACTCTGCCGGCAGGTAAAGCACCATGGCCGGGGCCGTGTCAGGATCACCCGGCAGACGATAAAAGACGCGATGCCCCGGAGCGGGGTCAGCGTGCTCCACCGCCGGAATGGTGAGGTCAGGGGGAATAGTGGCGATGTCAGGGTCGACCTCATCGGCTAAGGCAAGATAAGGGAAGATCGCCAGGAGAAAATAACGAATACTCATGACAACTTCACTCGTCCCAGCCTCAGCGCATTTGAGATCACAGAGACCGAACTCAGGCTCATCGCGGCACCGGCGACGATGGGACTGAGGAGGACTCCGAAGAACGGGTAGAGCAGCCCGGCGGCGATGGGAATGCCGAGCGCATTGTAGAGAAAGGCAAAGACGAGATTCTGCCGGATGTTACGCAGAGTTGCGCGGCTCAGGTGAATGGCTTTGGCGATGGCGCGGAGGTCGCCCTTTACGAGAGTGACTCCGGCGCTCTGCATCGCGACGTCGGTTCCGGTGCCCATGGCGATGCCGACATCAGCGGCGGCGAGAGCGGGCGCGTCGTTAATGCCGTCACCAGCCATCGCGACCACTTCGCCCGCTTCGCGGAGACGGTTGACTTCGGCGATCTTGTCGCCAGGAGTGACACCGGCTATAAAATGATCGAGCCCGAGGGCTTTCGCGACCGCACCGGCGGTGTGCTCATGATCGCCGGTGAGCATGATGACTTTCACGCCGAGGTCATGCAGACTCCCGAGTGCTTCCGGGGTGGTTGCTTTGATAGGGTCAGATACGGTGAGCAACCCTGTTAACCTGCCGTCGATTGCCATAAAGAGCGCGGTTTCGCCGAGCGCCTGGCGCGCGGACGCCTCGACTTCCAACACCTCAAGACCCGTCACGGCTTTTTCCCGCAACAGATCCGCTTTACCGATCAGGACCTTTTTCCCGGCAACAATTCCGGCAACGCCCCCGCCGGTAATTGATTCAAACAATTCCACCGGCAGGAGCGGGAGATTCTTATCGTTGGCTGCCTTCACCACGGCGGCCGCGAGAGGATGCTCGCTTGACTGTTCCAGAGACGCACCGATTTGGAGCAACTCGTCGGGCCGTTCTTCACCCGCCGTAATCGCGAGAGAGAAATGCGGGCGGCCTTCGGTGAGCGTGCCGGTCTTGTCGACAAGCAGCGTGGTGACTTTCTCCAGCCTCTCCAGCGCGGCGGCGTCCTTCACAAGGATACCCTCGCGCGCGCCCCGCCCCACCCCGACCATGATGGACATGGGCGTCGCGAGCCCGAGGGCGCAGGGGCAGGCGATGATTAGCACGGCGACGGCATTGACGACCGCAAAGGCGAGACGCGGCTCGGGTCCGAGCCACCACCAAAGGGCAAAGGTGAGCACGGCAACGAATAGCACGCTCGGCACAAAAAACGACGCCACTTTATCGGCGAGTCCCTGAATAGGGGCGCGACTGCGCTGCGCCTGTGCCACCATCGCGACGATCTGCGCGAGCAGCGTCTCGTCGCCGACCCGCTCGGCTCGCATGACGAAACTTCCTGTTGTATTAAGAGTGCCACCGGAAATCTGATCGCCCGTGACTTTTGCAACCGGCAACGATTCACCCGTGAGCATGGATTCATCGACGGACGAACCACCTTCCGTGACAACACCATCGACCGGGATTTTATCCCCGGGACGCACCCGCAGGAGGTCACCCGCAGCCACCGCATCCAGCGGCACTTCTTCATCATCACGACTGGTGAGGCGTCGTGCGGTAGGAGGTGAGAGATCAAGGAGGGCACGGATCGCGTTGCCGGTGCGGCTGCGGGCTCTGGCTTCGAGCCATTGCCCGACGATGACGAGCACGATGATGACGGCGGCGGCCTCAAAGTAGAACTCCACTTTACCGTCCATCCGCATAGCGGCCGGAAAGAGCGAGGGGAAGAAAAGGGCCACGACACTGTAGAAGTAGGCCGCGCCGACCCCGATGCTGATGAGTGTCCACATGTTCCAGTGACCGGAAAGCAGGGAGTTCCATCCGCGGCGGAAAAACGGAGCCCCCGCCCAGAGCACGACCGGTGTGCTCAGCAGCGCCTGCGCCCAACGGGAGACATCGCCATTCACCCAGTGATCATGCCCAATACCGGGAAGAAGGTGCGCCATCGCAAGGACAAAAACGGGCAGGGTCAAGCCACCGGCGATCCAGAGTCGACGACGCATGTCCTTTTCCCCACCGCCCTCTTCCTCATCGGCGTTGGCACTGATCATCGGCTCCAGCGCCATGCCGCACTTAGGACAGTCACCGGGATGATCCTGCACGATTTCCGGGTGCATCGGACAGGTGTACTGCGTTATCGCGGTAGCTTTCCAAGAGGGATTGCGGTCCAGAGCCATGCCACACTTCGCGCAGTCTCCCGGTTTGTCGGATTCCTCGCCGGGACACATCGGGCAAAAATACTTCGCGCCGGAAGAAGGCTTAACGTCTTTGTCTTCGTGAGCCGTTTGATCGTGATGCTGGCAGCAGGACTTCACGACAACCGGCTTAGGCTTAGGATCGGACTCGGGATGATGACAGCAATCGCTCATGACGTATTTATATCAGCCAGCTTATGTCAGAAGTCCCCCTCTTTCCATCGGGTAATGCCCTACCCCGATGAGAGCAAAATGCCCTGCCGGAAAAAGATGATTTCTTCCGACAGGGCTTGCAGGTCAGGCATCCTTGTCGATGGACCTACTTGAGCTTGGCGAGGTATTTCGCCTTGTTAGCCTCGAACTTCTTGACGCAGGATTTGCAGCAGAATTTAATCTCCTTGCCGTCGTAGACTTTGACGACGGGTTTTCCCATCGTGCCCAGTTCCTCGCCACTGACGAGACAGACTTTGAGCGGATAGGGAGCATTGGCGGCGGAGAGCAGACCGGCACCAGTGAGGAGGAGGCCGGAGAGAAGAATAAGTGTCAGTTTCAGTTTCATTGATAGAGTTAGTCTTGGTTTGTATTAAATGACGACCTGACTTCAGACTGTCTGAAGGTGCAACTCCACCTGAGCCCTTACCCCTCCACCTTTTTTCTGGAGGGGAAAAAACTCGGAAGCCCCCTCCACTGACCCTCTTTAATGACAGACTCAACCCTCTCAATCCCCCGGTTCCCGCAGCAAGGCCGTGAGCATGCCCTGAAGTAGCTTCAACTCCCGCTCCGAGACAGCGGCGCGCGCGAAAATACTGCGGAGCGACTTAACTGTCGTTGGTTTTAATTCCGGCGTTAGAAAGAATCCCCGCGCTTCAAGCCCGGTCTCGAGACGGTCGAGAAAAGGCTTCATTTCCCCCCGCTTGGCAGCATCGGACGTCACGAACCCGACTCCATTGTCGATCCCTTCCGACGCCGCCCGTTTCCATTCCCACCCAAAAAGGAGGACACACTGCGCGAGATTGAGCGAACTGAAGTCCGGATTTGTCTCGAAGCGCATCAGGATCTCCGCCCGGGCGATCGCCTGATTGTCCAATCCGGACGCTTCCGGCCCGAAGATCACCGCAACCCGGGCACCATTCCGCGACCAGGCCGCCACTTTTGCAGACGCCTCGGCCGATGCCAAAACGGGGAGAGGAATGGCCCTGTCCCTAGCGGAGGTAGCAACGACATGATGGCAATCGGCAATGGCTTCCTCGAGCGACGCGAAAACTTCGATCTTTTCGATAACGACATCTGCATCCGCCGCGGTCGCTAACGCCGCCGGATTAGGCCATCCGTCGCGCGGGCGGACAAGGCGGAGACAATCCAGCCCGCAATTCAGCATGGCCCGGGCGCACATCCCGATGTTTTCGCCCAGCTGCGGCTCGACTAGAATGACGACGGGCTGGGGATTGATAGACATAAAAGCGTGTGCGAGGGTTCGAATATGGAAGTTCCCGAGACAATCACCTGCGTCGATTGCGGTCAGCTGGCTCATCGATTGAGCTATCCGCCCGAAGAAGGCTGGGAAATCGGGGACTATGTCGCCTATCGTTGCTCCGGTTGCAACGACCGTTGGGATCTCGTCGTCTGTGATGAGGATGCCGAATCGACCTTTGTCTCCTATGCTTCAGAGTTCCGCGCCATCATCGAAGAGCGCACGCAGGCAAATCCACTGACTCCTGACTCCTGACTTGACTCCCAGCTCCTCTCCATGAAACACATCTTATTGTATGACAGCGACTGCCCGCTTTGCACTTTTCAAAGCCGTTTGCTGGGCTGGATGGACTGGTTCAACGTGGTCGAGATGCTGCCGCTGAAAGACGCACGGGCGGCGGAGATTGCGCCGGACATCACACGGGAGGATTTACTCGAGGCGATTCATTGCATCACACCCGAAGGTGACATCCATCGAGGAGCGAGGGCGATTCGTTTTCTCGGGATGCGGATTCCTCTCCTCGTGCCGACCGGTCTTTTTCTCTGGATCCCCGGTGTGATCAAACTCGCAGAAGTCGTCTACGCCTTCATTTCCAAACACCGTCTTTTTCTCAGCAAAATTTTCGGGTGTAAGGGAGCCTGCTCGATTCTCCCGGAAAAGCGGGAAAGCTAAGGGGTGATTCCCTATGGCACCACCGGGGGTACGACCGGCGCAGACGCGGGTTTGGGCGGGGTCGCGCGCGCCTTAACAACCACGGCAGTGCCACCGCTCCCGGGATCTTTCGCTCCGAAAAAACGGCGGTTGAAATCATCGTCCGCTCCGGTGAAGCCATAGACCCGGGCGACCTCGTTGTTCGGAACTGCCACACTGGTGTGAAACTGCTTGAGATCCACCACCTGCGGTTCCATCTGCGATCCATCAAGCACAACCTGGAGACGGGGCATCATGTCGAGATTCACAACCCCGGCCTCAAGCCGCGGCCGGATCACGATGGATGTCGAGATCCGGGTCGTGGAGATGATGGGCAGACTGATTCCCCCCGTATTCACAAATGGAGAGAAAAATCCCGGGTCGCCGACCAGTCCATTGACGGGCACCGTGCCGATCGCGCCCGCCGGGAGAATCGCGGAACCATAGTTGATGAATCCGTCGAAAGCCGTGGACTCGGTATTGATATCGAGGGTGACCGAGCCATCGGGATTGCGTGTGCTGACGCTTTCGCTGGTGACGCCAATGTTCCGCGTCTGGAATTTCGTCGGTGTCGCCGGGACGAACCCGGTCACCCGGCCCCCTCCCACAAAAATCGTTGGCGGAGCGAACTCGACGGGAAAAGGCACCTCCTGCGCCATCGTGATCGACGTGCGCCGCGTCGGCAGCCCGGTGACAAACTGGAAATCGAGCGCGATATCAGCAGGAGGCAGCTGCGCCCCCGCGATCGCTGCCTCGGCGGCGAGAATCCCCTCGGGCGTATCGATCACGAGAACGGCACCCTTGTTTGCCAGCATCAGAAACTTGCCCTGCGGCGTGAGCACTTTCTCGAGAATGGGCTTGATGACTTCGAGCGGCGCGAAACTGACGTTGAGCTCCTTCTTAGTTGTCGCCTGCCCGAAGGTGGTCGGGGCAAAGCAGAGGGGGAAAAGCAAAGCCGCACGCAGAAGCATCAGACGGACCGTATCCATGGGGGGAGTATCGCAGGATGACGGCGGTTTTGGAAGGATAAAATCGAATTCTGATGCGTATCTGATGATTGCCTCTCTCAAGCGGCTCCTCTTCGTCGACCCGGATATGATGACCGTTGCTCTCCACCGCCGACAGTCGGAAGGCGCTTTCGCCCTGGAGGTGTTTTCAACGCTCAACGACACGATCCCGCTCCCCGAAATGGGAGTCGAACTTTCGCTGGCCGATATCTTCGAGGAGTGACGGCGTCGGGAGCGATTCGTTTTTCCCGTATCGCGATAGACTGAGGGCAGATGCTCTGAAGTCCAGGATAAGAAATAAAATCAGCTCTCCGACAGAACAATAACCTTGTCGCCTGCCGTAAGGGTCACCTTTTCCGATTTCAGGGGATTGACCCGCACACCAAAGAACTTGTCCGATTGATCGGCCTCGCTCATCAAACGGTACCCGATCGCCGTTTCATTGCGCCGCCGTGCGGATTCGAGGACCGTGTAGTAGCTGACGGCATTTCCCAGCGATACGTAATCTCCGGCCGGCTTGAGGTAGATCTCGGCACCGTCCGAATCGAAGAGATCCTCAAATACCGCCCCGAGCGCTTTATTTTCGGAAACCTGAGTCAGCAACAATCCGGCGAGTTCATCGCTGACGATAAAATCATCCGCCTTGGCAATCTCGGCGAGAGCGCGATTCTTCACATCGAGCATTTCCGAAACGATGCTGTATGCCTCTCCTTTTTTGGATTCGATATCTCGCAAATGCAAGAGCGTCATGAGCGTTTTGGAATCAGCTTCCTGTATGTCCATGTGGTCCGCGTAACACAGCACAATGATATGCTGGTAGGAGGTTAGCTCCATGGAATCGAGCAGCGTACGGTTCGAGGTATCACCCAAAACAAAGGTAATCTTCAAATTTTTGACCTCCCCGGCAATGGCTTTCACAAAATCCCGCGCCTCAGCCAGTTCTGCGAGGACCGTCAATTCGGATCCCGGGGCCACATAGCAGTCCATTTCCCGCAGGATGATCTCAGCCCGTGCGTTCCAGCCGAGGATGAGGTTCCGCTCCATGGCCGGTTTCGTCGCCTTGCCGGAGATAATATACGATTCGCTCACACTCGACTTACCCCCCATGCGGATTTTATCGTCGTCCGCAGAAATCACCACGATCTGATCACCGTTGGCAATCGTCGTTTCCATTGCCGGATTGAGTTTGGTCACCCCGTTGTGGTGAACGCCAATCAATGCAGAGCTTTCATACATTGAAAGCGCCTCGCCGTAGGTTTTCCCCACCAGTCCGGGTTCGGATTTGAAGTAAATTTCGTCACCACCGAAGTCGAGAAGCTCTTTATAGACCACGCTTAATCCCGTCTGCCGTGAAGTTTGAACGGTGATCCGCGCGATCAGATCGTCCGGCAGAATGATCTCCACTTCGTCTTTCCCGATCATTTTCGCCATCTCCACGTTTTCCGGCTTACGCAGTTCAGCCACGATGTGATAAGGGCCGGGCCGACGGTTCGGATTGTTCGTGATCGCGAGGATCATCTTGATGACCTGCGCATCAGGATCGGTATATCCCTCCGGGGAAAGGATGATGATAGACTTCGTCGCGTGAGGATTGACGATTTCCAGTTCAGTCAGATCAATCGGGCTTCCGGACCGGCAGATGACCTTCGTGCGACCGGTGTCGCCGACCTTTTCGCGGATCTCGTCTTCCATCTCGACCTTGTCTTTCTGCGCAAGAATAACAATACGAGGTTTGGAGGCGCTCTCATTCGCGGTCGCCAACTCGGAAATGACCAGAAAGACACGGGATGACCACCCCAGAATCAGCGTGTGATCCTCCTCACAGACGAATGATCGCCCTTTCCGCAATTCCTCCAATTTACTTTCAAGACCACTCGTGAGCACACCAATCAGGCTGCTCAGGATGAAAATTCCTCCAAATGTCACGCCGAGGCCCCAAATGCGATAGGCCCAACCGCTCCCATCATCCTCGGCCGCATCACCTGCGACAGTTCCTGCATCCATCGAGCGCATCAGCGATTGCCAGAATCCCTCAATAAAGCTGAATCCCTGCTTTCCGGCTGATGCGGCAGCCTCCGTTAATGCGACAGGTGCCGATGCCCCTTCCGAAGCAAGAGCGGGTGTATCAAGTTCTCCGCCAGCCGGTTGCCATCGCGCCAGCACAAGCGCCGCAGTGGCAAGGATTACCATGATCAGTGAGATCAGGGCCAGCCAACCAATCAGACTGGCCGTGCCGCGAGACAAACTATTGTCAAAATGATACCGGAGGCGCTGCCTTAAGGTGATTTTACGCATAAGAGTCGGGAATAATGAGTGATGTCTGAACTGGTTTACTCTGATTGATTTGAAGACTTTCGGCAAGCGTCTTTGAGGCACTCCCACTCCTTAGTCTGAAAGCCCACGAGCCCCCTTTTCCCCTCCAGGAGAAAAGGCCTCTTGATGAGGTTCCCGTTTCCGGCGAGCAGGGCGATGATCTCTGCCTCGTTCATGCCGGCGAGCTTGTCTTTGACCCTCATCGCCCGGTAGTCCATGCCCGAAGTGTTGAAGAGCCGACGCACGTCCCCGTTATAAAAGGAGAGCATCTGTTTGAGTTCATCCGGACTGGGCGGCCGCTCTCGGATCGGCAGCTCTTCAAAAGCGAACCCGTTTTCCGTGAGCCACTTCACGGCTTTTCGGCACGAGTCGCACTTGGCGTAGGTGTAGATTTTCATTCAGATCGATATGGGCATTAAAAAGGGGCGGCAAGCGCCACCCCTTTTCGGTTATAACTTGGATGTCCCTTTTTGGGGAGTTCGAATCGGTCCTTTAGAAACTGGCGGAGCCGGGAACACCGCCGGTAAACTTATCATCATTGGCATTATGCCCGGTGAGGACCTGTGCGCTGTATCCTCCACGTGACTTGAAGTAGAAGAAAAGAGCCAGATAACAAATCAGCATGAACGCCGGGAAAAACGCCATCGTGCCGAGAGCGCTGAACTGGGCCGACTGATTCGCAGAGGCAACGGCACCGACTTCTGCAGGATCAGTGAGGGCTGCCGCCTTATCGGGATCGATGGCCTGGTATTTGCCGAGAACATACTCCTTCTCGCTGGTGATCTTCGCGACGAGTCCGGATTGGGCTCCTGCAGAAAGTTCAGCCGTCGCCGTCTTTTCCTGAAGCGCACCGATGAAGGGGAAACCAAGAATACCGACGGCAATCATTCCGATTCCCGAGATGGCATTGAGGGTGAGGGCTCCGCCCCGAGGGCACTGTTCGGCAGTCACTCCGAGCATCGTCGGCCAGAAGAACGTCTTACCGAACGCATAGAGCGTCGCGGCAGCGAAGATCACTCCCATTCCCGAGTTGCCCGTCCGGGATAGCGCAAAGAGCCCCAAAATGGCGAGGATGGCGCTGACGACGAGAAGCCCGATCGGCGAGAGTTTGTGGACGATGGGGCCCGCGAAAAAGCGGAGAACCATCATGATCGCGGAGGTGTAGATGAGCACCCACGCGGCGTTGAATCCGGCTTCTTTCATCGGATGCTCCATCAGGCCGGTAATCCAGCCATCGGTCCCGATCTCGGTGGTCGCGAGGGGCATCATGATGACGATGAGGAAAGCAAGAAGCCCACGCCCGAGGCTTCGGGTATAAAGACCGAAACCAACGACGACGACAACGGTGAGGACGATCGTAAGCCACAAATTCCACCACGCGAATACCTGATCGAGCTGCGCAAAAATAAGACCGAAACCGACAAGCGCCCCGAAAGCACCAAACTCGCCAAGCATATCCTTGTATGAGACTCCGGCCGCCTCGCGCTCGTTCACGGGGAACTTTACGCGGAGGAGCATGACGAGATAGATCACCGCCGGGATCGCAATGATTCCCAGAACGATGCGCCAATCACCCGTTGCAGCAACATCGGCAAGGGCAATCGTGATGATGCCTCCGAGGACAAGGCCGCCCGGCCAGCCGGCATGGAGAATGTTAAGCCACTTCGTCTTGTCGCGGCTGAACATCGTTGCCACGACCGGGTTGATGAAGGCCTCGACCGTGCCGTTACCCAGTCCGAGAATAATCGAGCCCCAATAGAGAAGCGTATACCCCTTCGCCTGGGCCGCAGCGAGATCGGCTCCCTCCACTCCCTGGATCGCATTGTAGGCGAGACAGGCGAGGCCGATGTAGAGCGCGTAACAAACGAACGAAAAAATCATCGCGAATCGATAGCCGACTTTATCGATGACGAGACTGAAAAGAATGATCGAGATTCCAAAGGGCCAGATACCAGCCCCCTTGAGGGCACCGATCGTACCCTTATCGATATTGAAGTCGGTCATGAATCGCACGTCAGCGAGATACATTCGGGAAAAGAAGGCGAAAGCCGTCGTAATCAGGGCAATAAAACAGCCCCAGAAGAGAGCCATTGATGGTTTTTGTTCACTCATAGTTATTCAGTTTTTCGAAGAGGTCTCCCGCGCAGAAGGTTGAAACTCGCGAGATAGCGGGGGTTTCTTAACAAACGGGAAGCTTTCCACAAGCACAAATCGCGAGAAAATCACGCCAAGACCCGATTCCTGCTTCGATTCAGGTGAGCCCGCGATGGGATTTCGTTAACCTTTCTTATCAAAAATATAATAACTTGCATATTTGAAACTATTATCTGATAATTCGAACAATTGCTGTGATTACCACTATGCGCGATTTTACCAGCCACCGCTTCATGGATCAGACTACGGCCAATCCCTTTCTTGATGATGTTTTTGTTGATCATCCGGCGAATCTGCCGGGGGTCGGAAAAATTCACCATCAGGTATTTTCCCGAGTCCTCGAGGCCGTCGAGTCTCGATTAAATGACAACGGCCTTTCCTCTCCCGCAAAAGCCATGGGCAGAGTCTTCCTGATCACGGCACCGGAGGCCGGTTACGGAAAATCTCATCTCGTCGCCCGCCTGCGTGACCATCTCGGCACCATCGCTTCAACCGTGGTCCTGCCGTTTGATCGCTCGCGGCCCGCAGCTTGGCCTGTCGCCCTGTCGTCAGTCCTCCGTCAACTTTCAATGATAAACCGTTCACGGAATCCTGTCGTCTCATTGATGGATGAAGTCTCCCGGTTTTTCCTATCCCGCCTCGTCCTCGACGTTCTCGCAAGCGGTTCGGTAAAAGAGCGCGATTGTCCTGAGGGGGCGGAGAAAATGCGTGCGGACTTCGCCTCTCTCTTTGCCCAAGACTCGAACTCGAAGATTCTCACCTGGGTCGATAAACGTTCCGCTGATCTCGCCCGATTGGCCAATCCCGACTTCTCACGGAACCTGGGAATGGGACAGGCGGAACTGAGCTTCTGGACGCGCGTTTTCGTCGATCTGAACCTGCGCGAAGAGAGTGCCCTCGAACGGCTCCGGGGACTCTCCAGCGGGGAAGCCCGTGAACGCCTCCTTCAACTCCTGCGTATCACGACCGACTACCGCCCCGTGATGCTCGTAGCCGACGGTCTTGATGGCTTTTTCGCCTCGGAAACGGCGGGCATGGATATCACAGAAATCATCAACGGGATCCGGGAGAGGGTTCCGCGCTCGGTCACGCTCGTCTGTTTGAATGAGGATGTGTGGACTTCCGTCTTCGAAAATCACATTCCTTCGGCCTGGCTTCACCGCCTCACCGGCGAAACATCACGGCTCCATTCAATCAGTCCGGATGCGGCAGGCGATCTTGTTCTGAGCCGCCTCAAGCGAACCTCAATGTCGGAATCGGCCGCCCGGGGATTTTCGCAAAAACTGAGTGACGTGCATCACTGGGGGGATGCCGCAACCCATCTCTCTCCCCGCGTCGTCATCCGGCAGGCCAACGATCTTTGGCGGCAGGAAGCGGGAGCGTTCCTGAATCAATCCCGGGAAGAAGATGACTTTGCAGCAATCGCAAAGGAACCGCTCAGCAACCTCACCGACAAAGCTGATTTTTTCACCGCCCTGCAGAATGACCGGCCCGCGCCGGTGGCGATCTCCAGCCCTCCTCCCCTGCCTGCGGTGCCGCAGCTTCCCCTGCCGGCTGCAAATCCTTTCTTCGTTACCCCGGATAAAACACGTGAAACAGAGCTGGCCGGAATCGACTCCATCATCAACGACATTCGAGGCTCGGGTAAAACCGTTGTGAGTGAGTCACCCGAGATTCGGATCGGTGAAGATATCGACATGAGGAACGCACCTCACCTGGACGTGGCTGCCACCCCTTTCCGGGATTTTCAGTCAGCTGCCTCCGGAGGGAAAAATGGAACGAAGGCGGAATCTCCTGTCAGTTTTGCGGGCACTCCGAATTTTTCCTCCTCAGCCCCCACCCCGGTCCGTGAAGCAGAAACCCTTACCCGGGCTACTCTCGAGCAACTTCTCGCCCGGCGCGAACAGGACCTGCTCTCCGGTCCGGCACTCTCGCTCGATCTGGAAAGACTCGAACGTTTCATCCGGACTGTTGGCGCACAGCACGCGGCCCTCGGCCAGCAAGAAGAACGCTACCCGAGCAGCCGAACCGTCTGTCTCCGATGGAACGTGAGAGGTCAGTCCGTCCTCACCGGATTCGAATCACCACGGAATGTCTATTTTTGGAATAACCTCCTGCAACAGTCACTCGCCTCGAACCGACAGGAAAAAATCGCCGCCTTTTCCCACCATTCGGAACCCTTCGATCCGTCGCTTTTCTCCAGTTTTGGTTTCGGCCCCGCCGTGATCCGCGGGAAAGTCGACATCATCGAGATGAATGACCGCGAACTCGCAATGATCTACGCTGCGGACCGGACCGTGCGCGATCTTGAGAACACTCCCGACGGAGAAAAGGCAATACAGCTCATCACGCTGCACCTCGATCCTCTTTGGAGACGCATGATTCAAGCCGTATAAATCGAGCCGTCTGCGTAGAAATTTCATTTGAGCCGATTTCGTTTGCCGCCTCCTGTTGGCTGGAGCCGGTCCTTTCCCCCGAAAATGAGTCTCCGGGCGAGCTCATTTTTTCTATCTTTCGGCAAGCGTATCGACCTCATCGATGCGTGCGAAAAAGACTTCGCCGATTCTCCTTTCAAACGAATTTCACGCCCCGGAGCACTCGCCGCCTAACTCAAAATCTTAGCGGGAAGCGAAGAGCAAATTGAGTTTCTCTTCGGCAAAAGAGAAATTTTTTTGCAGCGGGACAAAAACAAAATCAGATAGTCGCACCTTCCCGATCAAGACCAATCCCAGCCACCCGCTCAGCGCACGACTAAAATCCCCAGTAAAATCGGCCATTCCAGCCATACTAACATAACAACAGTAAAAACCGGCACATCCAAAACCGGGAGCAGGAATCAGAATTCGCAGATCAATTAAATTTTCAATCAGGGGTTGAAATTATTTCACTTATCCTAAATACTAGGAACAGTTCTGTTGTTTCTATTCATGGCCGCCGATTATAACGAAGAGCACATCCGCTCACTTCAGCCTCGCGAGCACATTCGCCTGAGGCCGGGAATGTACATCGGCAAGCTCGGCGACGGGTCGTCTCAGGATGACGGCATTTACATTCTCCTCAAGGAGGTGATCGACAATGCGATCGATGAATTCGTCATGGGCAACGGCCGGCAAATCGATATCGATATCGAGGGTCGCTTCGTCCGGGTTCGTGATTTCGGTCGGGGCATCCCTCTCGGCAAACTTAAAGACTGTGCTTCCATTATTAATACCGGGGCCAAGTACGATAGCGAGGCATTCAAAAAATCGGTCGGCCTGAACGGTGTCGGTATCAAAGCCGTGAACTTCCTTTCAGGGTTCTTCGAGATTCAATCCTTCCGTGATCGCCAGACTATGGCGATTGAATTCGCCCACGGTCTCATCACGGCGGAGATGAAAAAGCCGGACAAGACTACCGAGTCCAACGGCACGGTCGTTTCCTTTGAGCCTGACCTGGAGATCTTCGGGGAATTCGACTGGAACATGGCATTCGTCGAAACAATGCTCCGGAACTACGCTTATCTGAACACGGGGCTGACGCTTTCACTCAACGGCCAGAAGTTCAAGTCGAAGAACGGACTTCTCGACCTGCTCGAAGAGAATCTCGCGGGCGGGGAAGCCCCGCTCTATCCCATCATCCACATCTCCGATGCCGACATCGAGGTGGCCTTCACTCACACCGAGCAGAACGGTGAGGAGTACTACAGCTTCGTCAACGGACAGCACACGACCATGGGCGGCACCCACCTCGCCGCCTTCCGCGAGGCGATCATCAATACGGTGCGCAATTATTATAAGAAGCAATTCGATCCGGCAGACATTCGCTCCGGCATCGTCGCAGCCGTGAGCGTGCGCGTGGAGGACCCGGTCTTCGAGTCGCAAACCAAAACCAAGCTCGGTTCGACCCACATGGCTCCGAACGGGGAGACTGTCCGGACCTTTATCGGGAACTTCCTCGGTCTTCATCTCGACAACCACCTTCACCGCACAAAAGGGGTCGCTGAGGCCATGGTCGAAAAGATCCAGCGGTCCGAACACGAACGCAAAGAGCTTAAGGGCATCAAAAAGCTCGCCAAAGAACGGGCTAAACAATCGAAGGTGCACAACAAGAAGCTGCGCGACTGCCGCGCCCACTTTGACTCCACCCACAAACTGGCCGCGCAATCCACTCTATTCATTACCGAGGGTGACTCCGCGAGCGGTTCCATCACAAAATCGCGCGACGTGGACACCCAGGCCGTCTTTTCACTGAGGGGCAAACCGCTCAACTCCTACGGCATGAGCCGGAAGATTGTTTATCAAAACGAGGAGTTCAATCTCCTCCAGGCAGCTCTCGGGATCGAGGACACGCTTGATGGTCTCCGCTACAACAAGATCGTCCTCGCGACAGATGCCGATGTCGACGGCATGCACATCCGCCTCCTTGCCCTGACGTTCTTTCTCCAGTTCTTCCCGGACCTGATTCGTGACGGACATCTCTACATTCTTGAAACGCCCCTTTTCCGGGTGCGCAACAAGAGCGAAACCCGCTACTGCTATACGGAAGAGGAGCGTCAAAAAGCACTGACTGAGGTGAAAAACCCCGAGATCACCCGATTCAAAGGGCTCGGTGAGATCTCGCCTGACGAGTTCAAATTCTTCATCGGGGAGAGCATCCGGCTTGCCCCTGTCGAGATGCCGCCACGCCCCAAGATGATCCAGGACCTGCTGGAATTCTACATGGGCAAAAACACTCCGCAGCGACAGGAGTTCATCATCAAAAATCTCAAGATCGAAACCGACCTCATCGAAGACGAGGAAATCGAACGGACCGAGGTCAAGCTGACTGTCGCCGCTGCGTGATTCCCTCATTTAACGAATGGACGAGACATCTTCACCGCTTAAAGGCATGTATTCAGAGTGGTTTCTGGAATACGCCAGTTACGTTATTCTTGAGCGGGCTGTCCCGCACATCAACGACGGGCTCAAGCCTGTGCAGCGGCGCATTCTTCATTCGCTAAAAGAAAAGGATGACGGTCGCTTTAATAAAGTGGCCAACATTATTGGTCACACGATGCAGTACCACCCCCACGGGGACCAGTCCATCGGCGACGCCCTCGTCAACATGGGGCAAAAGGAACTGGTTGTCGAAACCCAGGGGAACTGGGGCAACATCCTCACCGGCGATTCCGCCGCCGCCCCGCGATACATCGAGACACGCCTGTCAAAGTTCTCGAACGAGATCCTTTTCAACGCAAAGACGACCACCTGGGCCGCAAGCTACGACGGCCGCAACAAGGAACCCGTCACCCTCCCCGCAAAATTCCCGCTCGTGCTTGCACACGGAGCCGAAGGAATCGCGGTCGGCCTTGCCTGCAAGATCCTTCCTCACAATTTCAACGAGTTGATCGATGCCTGCATCGCCGTTCTCAAGAAGGAACCTTTCGAAATCTTCCCCGATTTCGCCCAGGGTGGCATCGCTGATGTCACTGATTACAACGACGGCCTTCGCGGAGGCAGGATCAAGGTCCGCGCGCGTATCGAAAAAACCAAGTCGAAGGAACTCGTCATCAAGGAAATCCCCTACGGCACGACGGCCTCCAGTCTCGTTGACTCGATTCTGAAAGCGAATGACCAGGGTAAAGTCCGGATTGCCAAGATTGAGGACTGTACGGCGGAGAATGTCGAGATCCACGTTTTCCTCCCCGCCGGAACCGACGCCGACCAAACCCTCCAGGCGCTCTATGCCTTCACCGACTGCGAAGTCAGTATCTCTCCGAATGCTTGCGTCATTCAGGACAACCGGCCGCGATTCCTCGGCGTCTCCGAGATTCTCCGCCACAGCGCCAAGCAGACTCGCGACCTCATCGGGCAGGAACTTGAAATCAAACTCGGAGAACTGGAGGAACGATGGCATTTTTCCAGTCTCGAAAAAATCTTCATCGAGAAACGTATCTATCGACGCATCGAAGAGTGCGAAACCTGGGAAGCAGTCATCTCCGAGATCTGGGAGGGACTCCGGCCCTACCTGAGACTTTTCCACCGGGAAATCGTCGAAGACGACATTCTCCGACTTACTGAGATCAGGATCAAACGAATCTCGAAGTTCGACTCCTTCAAAGCGGATGAGCTGATTCGCGGTCTCGAGGAGCAAATTTCCGAAACGAAGAAGAATCTCAAGCGCCTCACTGCCTACACAATCAAGTGGTATGAAGGCATCAAAGAACGCTACGGAAAACACCGGAATCGCAAAACCGAACTCACCACCTTTGATCGCGTCGATGCCAAACAGGTCGTTGTCGCTAACGACACTCTCTACGTTGACCGCAAGGAAGGCTTCGCCGGTTACGGCATGAAGCGCGACGAAGCCGTCTGCAAATGTTCGCGCATGGACGACATCATCGCCTTCTCACGCGATGGCACGATGCGCGTCGTGAAAGTTGCGGAGAAGGTTTTTATCGGCAAAGACAATCTCCACCTCGCCATTTTCAATCGCGATGAAGCCAAAATCTACAACATGATCTACCGCGATGGGCGCGGCGGACGCACGATGGTGAAGCGCTTTCAGGTCGCCGGCGTGACGCGCGAGAAACTTTACGACCTCACCAACGGAAGTGCCGGCACGAGAGTTCTCTGGTTGAGCGAACACGACACTGAAGAGGACGCGAAAATAATCGTGCGAGTTCATCTCAAATCTGATTTGAATTTACGCAATTTTCAGATAGACTTCAAATTCATAGATCTTGATATTAAAGGTCGAGGGGCAAGGGGAAACATCCTAACAAAACACCCTGTCGATCGCGTCTCCCGAATTTCCAAAGCCGAGCAGGGCGAAATAGAAGAACGAACTGTAGAACCTGTTGCCACTACTTTCCCGCCAAAAAAGTCTAAGCCGCCGGCCAAGGCGGCGAGCAAAGACAAAGAAAGCCGAAAAAAAGTTCCCGCTGAAAAAGCACCAACAAAACAAATACCAACGATAAAGAAACCTATGAAAAAAGCACCAGCCAAAAAAGCCCCTGCGAAGAAAGCTGCTCCTGCGAAGAAAGCTGCTCCTGCGAAGAAAGCTGCTCCTGCGAAGAAAGCTGCTCCTGCGAAAAAAGCTCCTGCGAAGAAAGCTCCTGCGAAGAAAGCCGCTCCCGCGAAGAAGGCCGCTCCTGTGAAGAAAGCGCCTGCAAAGAAGGCTCCTGCAAAGAAAGCCGCTCCTAAGAAGAAGTAATTCGACAAAGGTAGCGCTTTTCAGGGAAACTCGATAATCCAACAGAGCCCGGGAGGAAAACGATTCATCGTTTAAACTTCCCGGGCCTGTTATTTTCAGGGAAGGAGGTTGTTTCATCACCCTCCCTCAAAACGCTCCGCTACCCGGTCAGGGATACTCGTGCCGATAGGCGTCACGCAAGCCCTTCCCCCAGAAGAGGACCACACAGCCGCAAACTTCGACATTAAAAGTTCTAAACCGCTTCGAGAGAGTCTCCATGATCCCCCCCAGGGAGTCCTGCCG
>JAGNMT010000343.1 GCA_017991025.1 Verrucomicrobiales bacterium | reverse complement strand
TGCCGATCATGGTAACTCCTATCTAAAAAATGGCTACAGTTTTATTTAAAATGCTCTAAGTAAGAAGGATCCCAACCTCACCATGCAGCTCTATGATATCGAAGCCGATGTCGCTGAGGCAAAGGATGTCGCGGCAGCGAACCCTGAAACGGTGCAGGAGATCGAACGGATCATGGAAAGGGAGCACACGGCTTCAGGGGCGTTTCCGTTTCGGGCGCTGGATGGGCAGTGAGTTCGGGAAGCCTTCAATCCCAGACCCAATGTTTCAGTCTCAGGCTTTCTGCAAGCCGGGTCGCTTCCATCACTCGTGGACCATTCTTATTCGAGAGCGTGTCAGCGACGGCGATAGCGGCAGCCCAGTTCTGTTCGGCTGTCAGGATGTCGATCGCGGCGAATCCCGCCCGGAAGACCCATTCGGTTTCGCGAGCCGGAAGGTCGTCGCTCAAGCTTTCGGAATCACTCTTGGTCTCATCGACGATGGATCGATAGATTTGAAGGGCGATAGGAGCGCGTCCGAGAGCCTCGAGGCATTTACCTCGCCTCACGGCGGCGTTGTAACGCCAGAAGGCCGGGGCACCGGACATATTTGAGAGGGAAGCAAAGATCTTGGCGGATTCGTCAAGCATCGCCGGGTTCCTATCGTTGGCAAGGGCTTCGATATAGGAGCAAAAACCAAGGTCGGCGATAGCCGCAAAGCGAAGGTTTGATCCGGGTGGCAGGTTTTCGACGAGCCAGTTGAATTGCCCGCGTGCCTCGGAGAAGCGGTCAATCGAAAGGTAGAGAAGTCCAAGTTCGTGCCGTGCTTCGGCTGAAAGGTTCACATTGGACTCGATGAAGTGTTGCCATGTTGTGATCGTCCGATCATTCGGTGGAGAGGATTTCGCTTCGAAAAAACGGGCTGTCTCCGTGTAGGGCGACGCGGGAAAATTTGTCGCGACCAGTCGGAAATTGGTTTCCGCAGCCGTAAAATTCTTCAATTTGAACTGCTCAGAGGCGAGGATCATGATGACTTCCGGGAGGTAGGTTGAACTCGGCCAGTCTCTGATGAAGTCTTCGGCCCGTCGAACCAGTGCCGGAACGTTGCCATCTGTCAATTCGACCCAGATGGCCGTGTAGTCGAGGCGTTCACTCTGGGTCAGGGTGAGCGGACGCGTGCGAACGCCTTCGAAAATATCCCTTACCACCTGGGGGCGCGCCGGGGCCTGGTTGAGGTGAATTTCCGCAAGAGCGAGCTGGGCTTCCACGTTTGAGGGGTGATCCGGATGTTCGCGGATAAATGTGTTGAGCCGCTCAAAAGCTTTCGGGTCACCCTTTGCCGCGAAGTAGAGACCGCCGAGGTAGCTCAGGTTGGCGAGCAGGATTGAACGCGGATTGTTTTGTAAAAGTGCTTCCTCATAGGCTGTAAAGGCAGTGCCGTCATCGTTTTGCAGCGCTGAAACGGCGGCATTGAATAGGTTCCGGCTGCGTGCTTCCCCTAGGTTCTGATCCGCAAGGTCGATGAATTGCTTCGCAGCGAGATCGAAGGAACGGGCACGGTAGTTCGCTTTCGCCAGCGAAAAGCTATACCGGTCGAGGAGGTCGGGAGAAGTCGAGATGGCAGGGGCCTCCTCCGCGAATGTTCTTTCCTTCTGACTTTCGAGTTCGGCGAGCCGCAACCGGCACTCCAGTTTAAGTTCTGGGTCCGCCTCCGTTTCCAGATAGGTTTTCAGTCCGCCAGGTAGGGCGGTGGTCTCCGACAGCAGGATGATGCGAAAGAGGCGGACGGCGTCTCGCCCCGGAAAATTCGGAGTGTTCGCCCAGGTGTCGAGACGGTTCGCGAGATCAGCCGGCACCCGTCCTTCGATCAATTGTTCGAGAAGGAGAAGGGCGAGGCGGGCGCTCGCTCCGTCGGGTGATGTTTCGACGAGACGGTAGGCGGATTCGATGGCATCGGCAAGCTGTCCGGTCCGGGAGAGGATCCAGATTCGAAGCTGGATCACGGGAAAACGGAGCGAACCCGATTCGGATGCCTGCGGATTGATTTCGGCGAGATATGAAAGGGCCTCTATATAGCGGGCGGCCGCAGCGGAGATTTGGGCCAGTCGAAAGGATTCTTCGGGTGTTACCGGTGAAATGATCTTATAAACAAGGTCGAAAGCAGCCTCTGGTTTTTCGCTCCTCGCAAGGCAGATCGCCCGATTGATACGGACGGTGTTCCCGGCATTCGGGGTTGATGAGAGATAGAGATTGTAATACTCGGCGGCCTCGGCGAAGCGCTCCTCTTTTTGAAACGCAAGGGCGATCCAGTGACAAGTCCCGGGGGAGGGCCTTAAGAGTGGATGCCCGCGCACCCACTCAATCGCTGTTGAGGTGGATTCATCCCGCACGAGTGCTTCCATGAGCCGGGCGGCGACAAAGTTCTCCTCGGCGCTGCCGATTTCACTGGTATGAATAATCTTCCAGCACTCCTGGAAGAGGGTGACGGCGGTCTCGAATCGTTCGTCAGCGAGGGCCTGGCATCCCTCGCGGAAGGAGTCGAGATCGGCCAGGCTATCCTGGCCGTACAGCGACGGCGAGGCCAGAGAGAACATCATCGCAATGCCCGAGAGCAGTTGGCCAGACGTCCGGGAGAGTTTCATGCCTTTGTGTTAGTCTTCACGAAGTCAATGACCTTGGAGTCGTCGTCACCGGCACTCCAGACCGCGCGAAGGAAGTCGGCGGGAGCGATGTCATGTTCACGAAGAAATTTCCGGTCCCCGCCGCAACAGAACATCGTATTCGGGTCCAGTTCGCCCCGCAGCTTTCCACGGGCTTTTACGAGAATGCGGGGCAGCCAGACGTAACCGGAGAGTGTTTCAGTTTTACCGGGAAGATCAGCAGGATTGATCTCATGGTTGCTCAGTTCATTGCCCATGACGTGACGAAGGTAGTCGCGTCGGACACTCGCGATCAAAAGTGCGGTGGTCAAACTCGGCTCTCCGCCGTCACCAAAGTCTTCGATAAAATCAAAAAACTCTCTCGGCTTATAACCGATCGAAGCGAGGAAGGTGAGGTCTTCCGGTGAGTAATATCCCGTGTAATCGGTCTCGCCGCCGCGATAGCGGGCCAGGCAGCGCTCAAATAGTTCAACGAAAGAGGTGTCCCAGCGGTATTGGCTCATGGTGTGTTTCAGGGTAGGTTTCGGGATGACTAAAAACGGGGGAGGGACGGGATGCCGGTTTCACTTGCTGAGCTCGAGCATCCGCATGATGGGGGCTCTAGCCGCCTGGCGTTTGGCTTCGTCCAGGATGACCTCCGGGCTGAGATCTCGGAGGCAGAGGTAAAGTTTCTCCAGCGTGTTCATCTTCATATACCGGCACTCGGCACAGGCACAGCGGTCAGTCGGTCCGGGAATCAGATTCTTCCCCGGCACGTCACGCCTCAGTCGATGCAGCATGTTGGCTTCGGTGATGACGATGATGTTATGAGAGGGCGAATTCCGGCAGAAATCGATCATTTTCTCTGTCGAGCAAACCTCGTCAGCCAGCAGTCGGACCGCCGTCGTACACTCGGGATGGGCCACTACGGCGGCATCGGGATATTCGTCCTTGATTCGCTGAATGCTCTCGCGGGTGAATTCAACGTGGACGTAACAATTGCCATTCCAGTAGTCCATCTCCCGTCCGGTCTGTTGAGAGACCCATGCTCCGAGATTTTGATCGGGGACAAAAAGGATGGGACGATCTGTCGGTGCGGCGGATACAATCCGGACTGCGTTGCCACTGGTGCAGATCACGTCCGAGAGGGCTTTTACAGCAGCTGAGGAGTTGATGTAGGTTATGACGTAGTAGTTCTTTTTTGCGTTTTCCTTGAGGAACGCCTCAAGGTCCTCCGCCGGGCAGGAATCTTCCAGCGAACATCCCGCGTTGGCATCAGGAAGGACGACCGTTTTCTCCGGATTGATGATTTTGGCGGTTTCGGCCATGAAATGGACGCCGCAAAAAGCGATCACATCCGCCTCGGTCTCCTGTGCCCGGAAGGAAAGCCCGAGCGAGTCACCCACATAGTCCGCGATCTCCTGGATCGCAGCGCTCTGGTAGTTGTGCGCCAGAATAACGGCGTTGCGTTCTTTCTTCAACGCGAGGATGTCGGCGCGCAAGTCATTCGAGGTCAAGGTGGTGCTCATAGGGGGAATCGCGAAGATCGGGAAATCATTGAAAGAGTTGATCCCCGGCTAGTCAATCAGACCGGGTCATAAAGTGGCCGGTTTCAACCGATAATAGTGGGATTAAATCCCTTTTTCAGGGGAAGGTTTGTTGTCGTCTCTGAGTCAATTCTAGTCTGACCGGAGACACGCCCCCCCTCTTTAATCTCGATATCTACCGCCGTCACGTCGCCCTCAATAATGCCGTTCCGCCCGATCACCGTTTTTCCCGAGCAAGTCAGATCACCAATGAGATGCCCGTTGATGTCGGCTCGTTCCGCCATGACTCCGTCGGGAAAACGAACTTCGCAGTTCTTTTCGACAACAAGGCGCTCGCAGTAAAGGTTTCCACGCACGATTCCGGAATGGCGGAAGACGGCGTTTCCTGAGCAATCAACAGAAGCATCGATTGCACCGCTCACGGTAAGATGGTGGCAGGCGATCTCGGAGTTATTGATGAGGCCACCCTTTCTCGCGATGGAGACATCTCCACGAGTTCGAAGCGTATGGCTCTTCACGGCCTTGATTTCGTAGTTTGCCAGGCTGATATAGGCGCTGCAGCGCTCGCACTGGGTTGACTTGGCGTATCGGGACACCATCTGGACATGGTAGCAGCGGAAGCATCGCACGCGGGTTTCCGCGACGGGTTCGTCCCGCTTTCGCCGTTGATCGGGGGCGATATAGTTGGGCGGCATTTTGTCTTTATCGGCGATCACTTTGGTTACTTGAGATCCAATCAGGGCCGCCATGGAACCTTGCGCCAAAG
>JAGNMT010000342.1 GCA_017991025.1 Verrucomicrobiales bacterium | reverse complement strand
TTGATCCGGACATTGCCGCTGCTCGCCGTGTAGGATATAACCTCAACCGTCATCTTCAGTCCGGCGGTGTTAGCCACCTCAATCTCTGCGGCCCGGAGCGATGGTCGCCAGGACAAGGCAATAATCAGGGTAATCAGTAAAGACTGAAAAAACAACGCTCGCCGTGCTACTTTCGTTTTCATGCCTGCCTGAGACCGGAACTCCGGCAACAGCAAGACTAGGCATTCCGACGGAAAATGACAAGACCTGATTTTAGCGACCGCCAGTTCCGGCCATGGATCACTCCACCTTGCCTCCTGCAGACAGAAACCCGAGCAGATCATTGATCTCCTCTTTGCTCAGCGAGTCGATCAGCGCTGGCGGCATCGGAGAAATCAGCGACTCCTCCCAGGTGCGTATCTCCCCTTTCGGAACCGTCACCAGTTCCGAAGGAGCGAACGGGTTGACTGAGAGAGTGAGCCTTGATTCACGAAAATCATTCTGCACGATGCGCCCCTGCAAAACACTGTCGTCGGTCTTGGTGACGATGACATTGCGATGGACATCGGCGACCACCTTCGAGGGATCAATGATGGACTCGATCAGATCACGACGGTTAAATCGACTTGCCACCGTGGTCAGGTCGGGCCCGACCGGGCGACCGGACGTTCCGCAAACGTGGCACTTTGAACACAACACTGCGGAAAAGAGCACCCGCCCATTGGTCCGATCCGGAGCGGAGACAACTTCATCAGCCGGAAAATCCTCCATCGTCCAGTGCTTCACAAAAGGACGCGCCGCAGAGGACACCTCCTCTTCAGCGGGATCCCCGGAAAGGAGAGTTGCAAGTACTTCCGCTTCGCTTTTATCCCCAACGGACGACAGCGCCGCCTGCTCCAGCCCCTGGAAAAAAGGCAGCATAAAACGATCTCCGTAGGAGAATCGTTTCGCGTGGGCCAGCGCCGTAAAAAAGCGCGTTCGCTTTTCCGGTTCCCACCCACTTTTCGCTTCGCTGAGCGCTTCGAGAAAATGAAGCCGCTCCATCTGATCCGTCGAAGAAGCAAGGCGCTCCAACGCAAAATCCAACGCTTCCGGAGCCTCGGTTGCAATCAGGCCGCGCGCGAGTTCACGGTGAACCGCCAGAGAAAGATCGGGGAGAAGCGCGAGCAGTTGCTTCGCGACCATGATGCGCTCATCCGCAGTCGGCGGTGCCCCCGCAAGCTCATGAATACGCATCAAGGTAAGCTTCCCAATACGGCTCGCTCTGTTACCAACGGTCAGTTTCGAGACCGCTTTCGACACCTCGCGTCGGTCACCATCCGATCCCGCCCGGGCGAGTGCGAGCATTGCCATGAGCCCTCCGGTTTCGGCGGTACCAGCCAGAGCCCTTGCCCGCCACTGATCCACCGGTTGCCACTCCAGCGCGACGCGGGCGGCATTGCGGATCCACGGGTCAGGATCGCCAAGATAAGGCCAGACTTCAGCGACCGCAGCCGGATCAATCCGACCATGAAAACGCTCGAGCCGCTTCCGGACTTCACGGGCCGCTGCAGAAAAGCGGGAACTCTCCCTTGCCTGTTCGCCGACCTCAGAAACGGCGCTCTTTTTCTCCCCGGTGTAACGAATCCGATAGAGCGTCGAATTCGTCTTTCGCCCTCCCGTGATAAACCACATCGCTCCGTCCTCATCAAAGTCGAGATCGGTGACGTTAAGAGGGCGTCCTTCGAGAAAGACTTCGCCGCTACCCAGATAGCTTGAGCCATTCGGGGTGAGATGTATGGCCACAATCCTCCCGTAGGCCCAATCAAGCGCGAAGAGTGACTCCTTCCAGGGAGATGGAAAATGACTCCGTGTTCCAAACTTCACGCCGGTCGGCGAACCTCGACCCACATCATACGTTGTCGGCACCGTGTCAGGGGCATAGACGGGAAAACTGCGTGTATTCCCTCGCTCCTGATGCCAGCCGTAATTCGCCCCTGAAACGAGATGATTAATCCGGGTCGGACGATAGAAAGGCAAGCCGACATCACCTTCATTATCGGCATCGTAAGTGAAGGCCTCACCATCCGGGTTAAAGTCAATCCCATACGGATTGCGCAGTCCGCGATTCATCGCCTCCCAACGAACCTTGCCATCGATTGTGGTTTGCTGGATCGAGTGACCCAGTTCCTTCGGTGCGCCGTGTTCCGGTCTCGCCCGACGCGGCGACTCCGCAGGAACCTGGACGTCATCTCCGGTGATGACGTAAACCCTGCCACCGTGCAAGGCAAGATCGTTGCGACCATGACCGGTCCCGCCCTCGGTCGACTGAATCAATGTCACCTCTTCGAAGCGGTCGTCGCCGTCTTTGTCGCGCAGCGAATAAAGCGCTTTGCTGTTATTCGCGTGAGCATAGAGAGTATCTCCCGACCAGACGAGACCACGGCATTCCTTCAGCGTGTCTTCAATAGTCTCCGCTGCGACGACTTCATCTCCGTTATCCGAGAGAGTGAGCCGAAGGAGACCCTTCTGCTCTTTCCCGATAATCAACCGGCCCTTCGGATCGATCGCGAGACTGATCCAGGAATCCTCCCCTTCCCGGGCGTCGCGGATCTTCTCGATCTCAAAGCCGGGCGGCAGCGGGGAAAATGACGATCCGCCTCCGGCAAGCGCTTCCTTCCATTGATTGTATTCCGCAAACGGACTCACGTCAGGCAGACGGTTCATTGCCCATCGAGACTCCTGTACTGGCCCAAGTGTGCGAACCCTATCGACATTATCACTTTTCCATGAGGCATCAGTCAAGACGGAGATGGGATCACCATCCTTGCGAATCACCTCCAGCGAAACAGCGATGGCAGAGGGGCCGGGCGTGCCCGAGGCGGCCGCCACAAGCGAGTTTTCCCCTGCCGTTAGGAACCTCGTCACATCGATCTCCTGTGGCGGGTCATAGGGATCGAGGGTAATGGCCGCTTCACCATTGACCGAGATTTCCAATCCCGCAAAATCCGCCGTGGCCCGCAAGGTGGCGCGTTCAACAACGCCGGAGACGGAGAACTGGCGTGTCGCGCTCATCTTCTCGCTTCCGATCCGATCCCCTCTCGCACTCCAGATCCAAACGGGAGCAGCGGGTCCGGCGCGCAAGGGAGCTACCGTCATGACAGAAATCACGAGAGCACTGCCTATACTTTTCAAGCGTATTTGAGATGATAACTTCACGATCCCGACACTAGAGCGAAAATTGATCCGGAACACCAGCCTAACGAAGGGACGCAATGACGCGCTACTCGACGATTCTGAAGTGGACATCGAAGCGCCCCTTGCTCTCAACAGCATCCGGATACACGATATCCCATGGAACCTCTTCCCACCCTGCCCGAAATCGAAGCAGCCAGGGCCCTCATCCGTCCATATGTCCGCGAGACGCCGACCTACCGCTGGCCACTGCTCGAGGCGGGTCTCGGGTGTGAACTCTGGATCAAACACGAGAACCACACTCCCGTCGGTGCTTTCAAGATTCGTGGCGGCCTTGTCTACCTCGACGAACTTAAACGGCAGCAACCCGCCGTTCCTGGAGTCATCGCCGCGACGACTGGCAATCACGGCCAGTCCATTGCCTTCGCCGCGCGCGAAAAGGGCCTTCGGGCCGTCATTGTTGTTCCCCATGGGAACAATCCGGAAAAAAACGCGGCGATGCGCTCGCTCGGAGCCGAACTCGTTGAGCACGGGGAGCAGTTTCAGGAGGCACTCGAATTCTCCCGCGAACTGGCGGAGAAGGAAGGCCTCCACGCCGTGCCTTCTTTTCATCCATGGCTCGTGCGTGGCGTGGCGACCTACGGACTGGAACTCTTCCGCTCCGTCGCCGACCTTGACGTCGTCTTTGTTCCGATCGGACTCGGCTCCGGGTTCTGCGGCCTCGCCGCTGCCCGTGACGCACTCGGATTAAAAACGAAGCTCGTTGGAGTCGTCTCCGAACACGCGCCCGCCTATGCCATGTCGTTTCGTCAGGGCGAATTCATCGAGCAGTCGAGCACGACACGCGTGGCGGAAGGGGTCGCCTGCAAGACCCCGAACAAAGACGCATTGAACCATGTCATCAAACATGCCCACGATATCGTCACCGTGAGCGATGAAGAGGCCGTCTCAGCGATCCGGGAACTCCTGACAGCAACGCACAATCTCGCCGAAGGCGCCGGGTCTCTGGCCTATGCCGCGCTCAAGAAACACCGTGACTCCTGGCAGGGTCGACGGATTGCCTGCATTCTTACGGGCGGCAATGCGAGTATGAGTCTGGTGCGCGAGGCGATGGCGGGGTGAGTTCAAACAGGCTGATGCCTGCACTCCAACCACGTCATTTGGCCTTTCCTTTCCCCTTCCCTTTACCCTGCTTGGGGAGCGCCTTGATCATGACAATCTCCACGTCATTCGCCTGATCAGGACCCTCCGTTGTGCGCCCGCGGGAGATCGCCGTTTCCAACGCGGCTTTCATCGTGGCAACACGATCCGGATGGGCGGCGACGAGATTATTCTTTTCACCCGGATCAGCGGAAAGATCGTAAAGCTGGAAATCCGGCAATCCGGTTGTGTTATCGGCCCCCGGTTTCGGGAAACTCCACCCACCCGACCCCGGGCAGAGAATTAATTTCCACTGGCCGTCCCGTATCGCAAAACTCCCGTTTATCGACTGACTGATCAAGCTGGATCGACCCGGCTTATCGATAGCGCCGAGGAGCGCAGGAAGAAAACTGACACTGTCTTCTCCTGCCGTCGGCGGTAACTCCTTGCCTAACAGATCAGCAAAAGTGGCCATGAAATCGAACTGCCCCACGAGCTGATCCGAGCCACTGCCCGGCTTCACTTTGCCGGGCCAGCGCACGAGGAAAGGAACGCGGTGTCCACCCTCGAAGGCGTCGGCCTTGTGCCCGCGGAAGTGATAGCTGGGATTGTGTCCGGCCGCGAGGAGTTCGGAGAAATTCG
>JAGNMT010000341.1 GCA_017991025.1 Verrucomicrobiales bacterium | reverse complement strand
GCCGGATACCCTGCACTTGCGCCGAAGGGCGTTTTTCGCGGAACATTGCCAGCGACTCGGCCACGGGCACACGCTGAGTTTTGGCAGTCGCCTGTGTCGGATACAAGTCAGGTCGAAGCCACTGCTGCAAGGTGTACTCAAAGACCAAAATCCCGCCCGTGACGGTGATCACCAGTATCACCAAGCCCGCGAGCGCGCCCGCCCAGCGATGCAGCCACAAGAGGATGGACCGAATTTTATTTTTGGATGGCATGGACTTTTCTGCAGAATGTAGAATCGATTAATCTGAACAGGGATAAATACTTAAGCCGAGCCATTTAAGGGTGAAGACCTTCCCCGGTGAACGCCAGCACTCTCTTTTGAAGATAGGAATAGAAAGGATTCCAGCGCAATCGCAGTTGATCGACCGGCGAAATCGGAAGGACATCCTTTTCACCCCGAAGATTGATATTCCCGATTTGATAAACCGCACCTCTCTTATCCAGACCCAGACCGTTTCCGTAAAGGGGGTCATCCGGGGAAAAGGGAAGCGCTACATGGGAAAGGGAGTAAATGCCCTCCGGCCACGACAGGCCGGGGTCGGAAACAACCGACCCCGTCCGTTCCTTCGGGTAATAGCGGATCTCCATCGATAAATCGGTGTTGTCACGGTTGCAGAGGAGGGAAATAGAGAACGGTTTGTCCGTTGATTTTACCAGGGACGTGAGCTTTTCTTTGGGATCGTTCTGGATCAAGCTTTCGATGATTCCGACCCGGTTAAAATCGAAAAGAACCAGCTCATTCCGGTCACTGGGAAGCTTAGCAAAAAGGCCTTCAATCAGGGCCGGAGTCGAGACAGTCGCATCGACGACGGATTGAAAGGCAAGCACCGGAGGAAAGTGTTCCAGTTTTCCAGTCCCTGAAAGCCGGTCAAGGTCGCGGCTGATTTCATTCGTGAGTCGGTAGACTTGATGCCCGGCATTGATGGCGAAGGAGACATACTTGTAGGGATCATATTCGGGAAGGATGGATTTCCAGGCCAGTTTGTCGAGGCCGAGGACGGCTCCAAGGCGGCTTTGCCAGACAGCGAAGGCCGCCATGGGGCTGACTCCGATGGACGGAGAAAGGAGAACGATTCCTTTTGGCGGTGGCAGCGATTCATCGAGCAGGCTCTCGAGCGCATAATGCACAGCGAGGGCTCCGCCATTGGAATAGCCGACTATATATAATGGACGGTCACCGATCTTTTCTTTTAAGTGTCGCATCGCGAGTTCCACGGCGGCGGCCATATCCTCCCACTCGAAGGAAGTGAGACCGGATGGCAGGGTCCCGTGTCCGGGCAGGCGCAAACCGATGACATAGGCTCCGTTCCCGTGAATTGCCTCACCCAGGGATCGCATGCTGTAGGGCGAGTCCGACATTCCATGGAGGAGAAGGACGCCCGCCGTTGGAGCCGTAAGAGCGGGCTGTTCAAAGGTTCGGTTCCAGTTGATCTTTTGCGTTCCGGGATCTGCAGGGCTTCCCGTGCGATAACGATTGAGCACGTGTGGTCCGCCCGGTTCGGTTACTTGATAGACTTTCGTTTGCAGTTCCTGGAAAAGGCGTTCTTCGAGGGCGAGATAGTCTTCAAATGAATCGACATCGCTATCCGCTGTATAATCCCCCTTTAAATCAATGGTGTGCCAGATCGAGAGATCGGGCCGCGCGTTGAGTGAATAGATACCGATCACGAGCACGGTGATGAAACCGCCGGCAGCAAGAGAAAAGATTGTCCGCAGGATACGGCTGGCGAGGGTGAGCGAGGTCCAGGCGAGGAACGTGCTCCCCCCGGCGAGATAGGAACGGAGAATCGGGAACCAGTGGCGAATGGAAGGCGGGTTGGATTCGGTCGTTTTCATCGGGAAGTATTATAGAGGTTTACTTACGAAGCGACGAAGGTCGAGGATCATTCCGCTTGTATGAAGCATTTCCATTTCCTATTGTCTAAATGGCACCACGGTTTTCCACTGGTTGGGAAGATCGCGGCACGTTAAAAAGGCCTGTTGCCTGCCATTACCACCATGAACCGCCGGGAAACCATTCAGCAGCTCTCCATCCTGTTCGGGGGAACCCTTTCCGCTCAATTGACCGCCGGACTGATGGGGCAGGTCACCCATACCGGAACTAGTGTCCCCGTTGGCGAAGCGGAACAAAGGCTGCTGGCCGACCTGGCGGAAGTCATCATTCCCACGACCGACACCCCGGGAGCCAAAGCGGCCGGAGTGGATCAGTTTATCATTCGATTAATGCGAGATTGTTATGTGAAGGAAGATCAGGAGGATTTCTATCGCGGCCTCGCCGAACTCGAAGCCAGGAGCAAAGCGGCCCATGGCAAAGGCTTTTGCGAACTGGAGGCGGCCGCGAAAAACGCACTGGTCAAGGAGACCGCCGCCAGGCAGAAGGCGTTTTTCAAAGTGCTCAGGGAACTCACCGTAGCCGGATACTTCACCTCGGAGGTCGGGGCGACGCAGGCCGTGGAATACCTGCCCGTTCCGGGTCGATTCCTCGGTGCGGTGCCAATGAAACCGGGGCAAAAAGCCTGGGCGATCTAGGCGGTAGCAATCATTTCGACAACACGACACTTTTTGAATCATGGCAAATGTGAACGGCAAGGCGGAAAAGGAAAACACCTATGACGCCATCGTCATTGGTTCGGGGGTTTCCGGCGGATGGGCGGCAAAGGAATTGACCGAGAAAGGCCTCACCGTCCTCATGCTCGAGCGCGGCAAGCAACTCGACCACATCGCCGGCTACGAAAATGCGATGAAAGCGCCGTGGGAGGCGAAATACAACGGCCGCTTAACCATCGAGCAGGTCGAATCCCATCCGAAATTGTCGAGAGACCGTCCCTACAATGAGTTGACGGAAAATTACTGGTTCAATGATTCCGATTCGCTCTATAAGGAGGTAAAACGTTTTGACTGGTTTCGCCCGAACATCGTGGGAGGAAAATCCATCATGTGGGGCCGCCAGTGTTATCGGCTGAGTGACCTCGATTTTGAAGCAAATCTCAAGGAAGGCATTGCGGTGGACTGGCCGATTCGCTATGCGGACATCGCCCCCTGGTATTCCTATGTCGAGGGTTTTGCCGGGATCTCCGGTGAGAAGCTGGGCCTGCCCCAATTGCCCGACGGCGAGTTCCTGCCTCCGATGGAGATGTATTTTGTCGAGAAGGAGGTCAAGCAGCGCCTCGAGAAAGCCTTTCCGGACCGGAAAATGACGATCGGGCGGGTTGCCAATTTGTCGATGGCGGCCAAAGAGCAGTTGGAAGTCGGGCGCGGCCCCTGCATGTATCGGAACAAATGCTCGCTCGGTTGTCCTTTCGGGGCCTACTTCAGCACTCAGTCGAGCACCCTGCCTGCGGCCGCGAAAACGGGCCGACTGACCCTGCGTCCCGATTCCGTAGTGACCGAAATTGTTTACGACGAGAGCACTGAGCGGGCAACCGGAGTGCGGGTGCGCGACGCGGTGACGATGCAGGACCGGGAGTTTTTTGCCAAAATCATTTTTGTCTGCGCGAGCGCGATCAGTTCGACGGCCCTCCTCATGAACTCGGTTTCGAACCGCTTTCCAAACGGGATGGGGAACGATTCCGGCGAACTCGGACACAACCTGATGGATCACCACTTCCGGACGGGAGCCAGCGGCATTTGGGAGGGTGGAGAAGAAACTTACTATTACGGCCGCCGGGCGAACGGAATCTATGTCCCGCGATACCAGAATCTCAATGCCGACAAACGCGATTTCCTGCGGGGATTCGGTTATCAGGGAGGCGGGAGCCGGCCGGGCTGGCAGCGCCCCGTGGCGGAGATGGCGTTCGGTGAAGATTTCAAAAACGAGCTGACCCAGCCCGGGGATTGGACGATGGAGCTCGCCGGGTTCGGCGAGACGCTGCCCTATCACGAGAACCGAATGTATCTCGACAAGATGACCCGGGATAAATGGGATATGCCCCTCGTGGTCTTTGATGCCGAGATCCGCGACAACGAAAAGAAGATGCGTATCGCGATGGCCAATGATGCCCTGGAGATGCTCGAAGCTTCAGGAGTCAAAAACGTTGAGACTTATGACAAAGGCGCCCATTTGGGCATGGCGATTCACGAAATGGGAACCGCCCGCATGGGACGGGATCCGAAGACCTCGATCCTGAACGCTCACAACCAGATCCACGCCGTCAAAAATGTCTTCATGACCGATGGTGCCTGCATGACCTCGGCTTCCTGCGTGAATCCCTCCCTGACCTACATGGCGATGACGGCCCGGGCGGCAGACTTTGCGGTGGAGGAACTGAAGAAAATGAATCTGTAGCGCCCTATCCCAGTTCTTTCTTCAACAACGCCATCGTCTCGCGCTGACGTTTCTCGACGGCCTTTCGCCCTTTCGCGGCCGTTTCTCTGGCTTTGTCAGGATTTTTAGCCATCTCCAGAACCGTCCCGGGGAGACGGATCACATCGGCTTCTTTGTCAAAATCAAAAAGCCATTCACCGAGGCCGATGTCCTCCCACATGTAGCCCTTGGAGGTCTGCTCTGACCATCGGCAGACGATCGCCGGGACACCCTGACCGATGCACATGATGGGAGAATGCATTTCGTTTCCGAACAAACCGGCGCTGCGGACATAGACGCTGAGCGCCTCTCCCGTGAGCCAGTAGTCGGGGCGCCAGACGACGCGGTTCTTGATGTCGTCGGGGAGGAGATCGTAGATGACGTCCCTTCCGACCTGCATCTGGGAGCGATCTTCCGGGCAGAGGAGAATTTTCAGGTCCGTTTCCGCGATGACCCGTTTGATCGCCTCGATCAGCGGGGCATGGTCGTGAGCTTTCATCGCCTCGTTGCGGGCATGTTTGACCTCGTCTTTGGGCTGGTTCTTGATGAGCCAGTACGGGGTATAGCGGAGGCGGGGAATGCAGCATAGGAATTTGC
>JAGNMT010000340.1 GCA_017991025.1 Verrucomicrobiales bacterium | reverse complement strand
GAGTTGGTCAGTGCGCTCGGGGCCAATCAGGCCGAACGAGCCACGGCGGCGTTTGCGGCGACCCGGCAGCAGTGCGCCAACTGTCACATTGCGGTGGGAAGGCCCACCATTCCCGTCTCGGGTTTGTGAGGACTCGGTGACGTCGCCTTATCCGGACCGGGTTCATGATGGCGAATCGAATTGATGCCCGAACCCGGCTGGGTCGGGAAATTACGAATCAATCTGGCTGCGAAACTGTTTCACGAAAAAATCGTCGCCACTCCAGCGGATGATGGGCGATTCCATCTCGTCGTCGAGTTCGACCCTCCCATTGCCGCCTTCGGCTTGTGGCTCCAGGCCGACGGCGATGACACGGATTCTTCGTTCACCGTGGTCATCGACGGGCTTTCGATTACGGGCTCGGAGGATTGATCGAAAGTTTTTTTCCAAGATCGTTGTTAACCCTTTTCCGGAGGCAACGACTCACCCTTGTCGCCAGTCCGGATATTTTATCCGAAGCGATCTAACAAAACAAAAATCGATAACTCCTATGAAAATAAACAAATCTATCACCGCCGCCGCTATTGCCGGTCTCTTCGTTGGCACCGCCGCATCCGCAAGTGCCGCCGCGAATTCCGCAAGCACCGAGACCGGCTTCACCCCGACCACCTCAGGCACCTCCGTCCAGACTCTCGCGGGTTTCGGCAAGACCAGCGTCAACTTCATGGCTGACGGTGCGAAGCATGACTGCAAAGGCAAGAACGAATGCAAGGGCAAGGGCGGATGCAAGACCGGAGACAACGGCTGTAAGGGCAAAAACTCCTGCAAAGGCAAGGGTGGCTGCGCCACTGACGGCAAAAAAGGCTAATCCCTGAAACGAGGCTGGGAGGGTTGGCCTCGTCGCCGCCCTCCCGGCTTTTTTCTTTTCCTACCACCGCTCGAAATGCCCGCCAATCGATTCAACGGTCACACCGATTACGGCATCGGCATCGGTCTGCGTATTCCACACTATCGGCACATTCTCGAGGAGAAGCCGGTTTGCGACTGGTTTGAGATCATTTCCGAAAACTTCATGGTTGATGGGGGACGCCCCCTTCAGATTCTCGACGAGATCCTCGAGCAATACCGCGTCGTCCAGCACGGCGTCTCCCTCTATTTCGGTTCGACCGACAAGCTCAACCGCGCCCATCTCAAAAAGCTCAAAGCCCTCATCAAGCGCACCGGGACACCCTGGATCTCGGATCATCTCTGCTGGGGTAGTGTCGACGGCACCTATTCCCACGACCTGCTGCCGATTCCCTACACCTTCGAGGCGGCAAGGAATGCGGCCCGGAAAATCCGCGAGGCGAGCGACTTTCTCGAAGTGCCCATCGCGGTGGAAAATGTGAGCAGCTACGCCGAGTTCCACACCTCGGAAATGACCGAGTGGGAATTCCTCACCGAAGTCGTCGAAGGCGCCGATTGCGGCATCCTCCTCGACGTGAACAACATCTACGTATCTTCACGCAATCACAAATTCCGCGCCCTCGACTACGTCGAGAACGTGCCTCACGAACGCGTTGCCCAGATCCATATCGCGGGGCACACAAAGTTCGAGAAATACATCCTCGACACGCACGACCATCCCGTGCTGAAGCCGGTCTGGAAGCTCTACGAACGGGCGATCCAGCTGGGCGGCAACACCGCAACTCTGCTGGAGTGGGATGACCGCATCCCCTCCTTTGAAGAGGTGCATGATGAGGCGCTCAAGGCGGCGCAATTTCTCCAGGAGACAACTCTCTCAAAATGAAACTTCGCGAGATCCAGCAGCGCATGTTCCGCGCCATCACCGAGCCCTTGACCGCGTCCGAGCGCACCCGAGCCCGCGGTCTCGACGGCAGATCGATGCGGAAGGAGGCCGAGGCCATCATCAAACCGAACGACAGGCTCAGCTCGCTGGAACGCTTGGAAATCTACAATCGGCAGTACTGGTTCCGCATCATCGGCAGTCTCTACGATGACTTCCCCGGTCTTGAGGCAATTCTCGGCGAAAACCGTTTTGAGAAACTGTCCCAGGCCTATCTGCAGGATTGCCCGTCTCGATCCCACACCCTGCGCGATCTGGGTGCCCGCCTCGAAGGCTGGCTCGAACAGCATCCCGAACATGCCGGCCGACACCTCTCTCTCGCCCTCGACATGGTACGCCTCGAGTGGGCCAACATCGAAGCATTCGACGCAGCGGAGCTGCCCTCCCTCACCTCGGATGAGCTCCTGGAGATTTGTCAGGATCCGTCAAATCTCCGCCTCGGCCTGCAGCCCTATCTCAGGCTGGTGGCAGTGAGTTATCCCGTCGATGACATTCGAATCGCGGTGAAAGACGGAGTTTCCTGGGTGCCGGTAGCGAGCAATGCAGTGGGTTCACACCGGGGCCGTTCCGTCAAACACCGCTTCACCGGGCTCAAGCCGCAACCGATTCACCTTGCCGTGCATCGCCAGGAGAATACGATCTACTACAAGCGGATCGATCCGGAGGGCTATCGGCTCCTCGCGTCACTTGGCCGGGGGAGGACCCTCCTGCAGGCGGTGAACGCGGCCTTCAAGGGCAGCTCCATTCCGGCAGGGGAGCGAGCGGATTACATTCGCGACGCATTCGCTCACTGGACCGCGCTGGGATGGTTCTACCGGAAGCAGCAGTGAGGGGGTTACGTCCGCTTCGCGCGGCTCGATTCTCCTACACATGAAGCGCGGCCGATGTCTGCCGCATACATTCTGGTCTCTATCGGGTGTGAGACAGAGCCACTCTCACTGGATAGATTAGACGATGTGCCACACACAGAGCGTGACGATAGTCGTTAAGAGTCTGATCCTCAGACTCGACTCATACTGGTGAGAACCGCGTGGTGCTCTATGACCCTCAAATCAAAATAGAAGCCTCCCCCTATGAATCCTCCTGCCACTCTCCCACCCGCAGATGCCGAATGGCTTGAAACCGATGGACTCGGCGGGTTCGCGAGCGGGACAGTCTCGGGCATTCGCACACGGCGCTACCACGCCCTCCTCCTCACGGCGACCGCCCCGCCGTCGGGGAGGATGGTGCTGGTCAATGGATTCGACGCCTCGCTGGAAACGCCGCATGGTATCATCCCTCTGACGGCGCAGCGTTATGCTCCGGATGTGGTGCAGCCCGCAGAGCGGGCGGCGCTGGCGTCCTTCGCCCCGCATCCCTGGCCGAAGTGGACCTTTCACGCGGAGGGCGGCTACGAGGTGGAGCAGGAACTGCTGACCCCGCACGGGGCCTCGGCGATTTATCTCGGATGGAAGATCACGAAAGCACCGGAAGAGAGCGTGCGGCTCCTGGTGCGCCCCTTCCTCTCGGGCCGTGACTTCCATGCGACGCATCACGAGAACGGGGCCTTCCGTTTTGCGCCCGAAGAGCACGATGGCGTCCACTGCTGGTGGCCCTATGTGGATGTGCCGGGCATCGTGGTGAAGAGCAATGGACGCTACTCCCATGAGCCGCTCTGGTATCGCCAGTTTCTCTACAGCGAAGAGCGCTCCAGGGGACTGGATGCGGTGGAGGATCTCGCCGCGCCGGGAGTGTACGCTTTTGATCTACGCATCGGCGATGAGGCGGAACTGGCCTTCGCCGCGACCGGACACGAGGGTGTGTTGCGCGATTCCCTTACCGTGGTAAAAGAGCGCGAAGGTAAACGACGCGCCGCCTTCCCCACCGCCCAGCATCAAGCCGCCGATGCGTATGTGGTGCGACGCGGTGGCGGCAGCACGATCATGGCAGGTTACCCGTGGTTCGGCGACTGGGGGCGCGACACTTTCATCGCCATGCGCGGGCTGTGCCTCGCCACGAAGCGCCTCCGTGAGTCCCGGCAGATTCTGCTGGAATGGGCAGGAGCGGTCTCTGAAGGATTACTCCCGAACCGCTTTCCCGATCATGGTGAGACGGCGGAGTATCATTCAGTGGACGCAGCGCTCTGGTTCATCATCACCACGCAGGAGTATCTGAATGCCGATGCCAGCGTCTCTACGGGAGATCGAAAAACACTTCAGGGAGCAGTGGAAGCCATTCTCGAGGGCTGTCTTCGAGGAACCTTGTTCGGAATCCGCATGGACGATGATGCCCTGCTCGCCTGCGGTGTGCCAGGGCGGCAGTTGACTTGGATGGATGCCAAAGTGGGGGACTGGGTTATGACGCCGCGCGTCGGCAAGCCGGTCGAGGTGCAGGCGCTCTGGATCAACGCCCTCGCCATCGGCGCATCGTTCAACGGACGCTGGGCCGCCTATCGAGACAGTGGCATGACGAGCTTCGCGCAGAAATTTTGGAACGAAGATGTCGGGGCGCTCTACGATGTCATCGACGTGGACCATCAGCCGGGCCTGCATGACGCCTCGATCCGCCCGAATCAGATCTTCGCGATCGGCGGCCTCCCGATTCCAATGTTGCAGGGCGAGCGTGCCCGCCGTGTCGTGGAGATGGTGGAGGAGCGATTGCTCACGCCCATGGGATTGCGAACCCTGGCCCCGGGATCGCACGGCTACGTCGCACATTACGAGGGCGACGTCCATCACCGTGACGCCGCCTATCATCAAGGCACGGTTTGGCCGTGGCTGATCGGCCCCTTCATCGATGCCTGGCTGCGCGTCCATGGCGACACGGCGGAAACGCGCGAGGAAGCGAAGGGGCGATTTTTGCAGGGACTGCGCACGAATCTGGATACCGCCGGTCTTGGGCACATCTCCGAGATCGCCGACGCCGAGCCTCCCCACACCCCGCGTGGGGCACCGTTCCAGGCTTGGTCGCTCGGCGAGTTTTTGCGCATGGAGGCGCGATTGTCGTGAGGCGAACCTTTTCTAAAACATGAATCTCGAACAAACCCGACTCGCCGAAGACCTCGCCCGCACCGCACCCTGGAAGCGATGGGGCCCCTACCTCAGCGAGCGGCAGTGGGGCACGGTGCGGGAGGACTACTCGG